>NZ_JABAFQ010000004.1 GCF_012843705.1 Fusobacterium sp. FSA-380-WT-3A
TTGTTGTGGTGACTATATTATACAAAAAAGAGAGCTGAGTAAAACATTTTTTTTAAAATGTTACTCAGCTTTTTTTATTTTGAAGATTATGTTATTTAATATTTTTCTAATAAAATCTTTATTTAAAAAAATAAAGCTTATGTTATAATGAAAAAATTAAAAATATTAGAGTTGGGAAAAGAAATTGAAAAATTAAGATTTGAAATGAGAAGACAAGGATATAAACATTATAATCCTATAATGTCTTTATGTACTTTATCACTACCTGTTTCTCCAGCTTTAAAAATAACTGATAAAGGTTTAATAGATGTTAGCAATTCAAAAATAGTAAATTTATTAGTAGATTAATAAATAATAAAAAGAGATATTGTATTATTTTACAATCTCTTTTTTTTATAAAAAAAATATAAAAAACCATATAAAACAACAAAAAACTATAAAAAATAAACAAAACACTTCAAAAAAACTCATAAATATGTTATAATTATATAAAATAATTTTATTGTTTAGGAGGGTATATGGAGAGGCTAGAATTTATTTTAGAAAAAATATCTAATATTATTTGGGGAAATTATTTAATGGTAACTTTAATGGGGGTTGGAGTATTTTTTACTATAATTACAGGTGGAATTCAAATAAAAGGATTTCCTTTGGCAATTAAAGAATTAATACAATCTATTAAAGGAAAAAATCAAGTGAAGGGTGAAGGGACACTTTCATCATTTCAAGCTCTTTGTACAGCTTTAAGTAGTTGTGTTGGTAATGGAAATATAGTTGGAGTAGCCACAGCCATTGCCAGTGGAGGACCAGGAGCAGTATTTTGGATGTGGGTTGCTGGTATTCTAGGAATGGCCACTAAATATGCTGAAATAGTAATAGGAATGATATATAGAGAAAAAACTGATGAGGGAAATTATGTTGGAGGACCAATGTATTATCTTTCAAAAGGACTTGGTTGGAAAAGAATAGGGGTAATTTTTGCATTTTTAATGCTTATTCAAATAAGTGGAGGAGCTTTAATTCAATCTAATGCTGTAGCTATTGTATTAAATGATATATTTGGAATAAAACCTATTATAGGTGGAATAATGATGGGAATGGTAGTTACAATAGTTGTAGTTGGTGGAGTAAAAAGGTTAGGAGCAGTAGCAGAAAAATTAATTCCTATAATGACATCTATTTATTTTTTTGGTGGAATTATAATAATTATTTCTAACATAAATCATATCCCTTATGCTATAATGAATATTATATCTAGTGCTTTTAATACAGAATCAGTTGGTGGGGGAGTTTTAGGATATACAATAAAAGAAGCTATGAGATATGGAATTGCTAGGGGATTATATTCAAATGAAGCTGGAGAAGGAAGTGCCCCAGTACTTCACTCAGCAGCTATTACAGATTTTCCAGCAAGACAAGGACTTTATGGAATATTAGAGGTATTTATTGATACTGTAGTAATATGTAGTTTAACAGCTTTTATAGTTTTAACTTCTGGAGTAACAGAACAAAATATTTCTCCAGCTGTTTATGTAATTACAGCTTTTGGAGGAATTCATTATTTATTTAGATATATTATAGGAATAAGTATGGTACTTTTTGCTTTTTCTACAGTTTTATCTCAATGGTATTTTGGAAATGTCACTCTTACATACATATTTAACTCAAAAGTCGCTTCATATTTTAAATATATATTTGTATGTTTAACTTTAGTTGGTTCTGTTAGTACTTTAAAAATTGTATGGGCATTACAAGATACTGTTTTAGGACTTATGATAATACCAAATCTTGTTGGAATCCTTCTTTTGAGTGGAAAAGTAAAGAAAGCAACAAAAGAATTTTTAGATTATTTAAAAAAGGAGAAAAAAAATTATGTTGGCTAATGATAGACAAAATAAAATAATTGAAATCTTAGAAAGAGATGGAAGTGTAAAAGTGTCCAATTTAGTTACTCTTTTTGATGTGTCATTGGAAACAGTAAGAAGAGATTTAGATGTTTTAGAGAAAAAAGGAATAGCTGAAAAAGTTTATGGTGGAGCAATTTTAAAAGATAAAGAAAATAATACAAATTTAAGTTATTCATTTAGAGAAACAAAAAATAAAGACCAAAAAAGAGAAATAGCAACTATGGCTATAAAATATATAAATGAAGGGGAAACAATAGCTTTAAATGGAGGAACTACAAATATTGAGATAGCAAAACTTATAAAAGATAAATATAACGTTCTTACTGTTGTAACTAATTCATTAAAGATAGTAGAGGAGCTTGAGGATTCTAAAGGAATAAACTTAATTCTTGCTGGTGGAATTTATAATAAATCAGAATTTTCTTTTCTTGGAATTCAGACAGAAAAATTTTTAAATAATTTTACTGTTGATAAATCTTTTATAGCTGTAGGAGGAGTTTCTTTAAAAAGAGGAATTACTGATTATCTAATTGATGAGGTAGTAGTTCAGAAAAAAATGATTGATATAAGTGAAGAGGTTATAATATTAGCTGATTCAAGTAAAATAGAAAATAATTCTCTTATAAAAATTTGTGATATGGAGGACATAAATTTTATAATAACAGATTCAAATCTTGATGAAGAAATAAAAAAATTATATTTAAAAAAAGGAATGGATATAAGAAATTCATAAGTAAATTTATAATATAAAAGATAAAAAAAGTAGAACTATTGTAAAGAAAGCAGTAGTTCTATTTTATTTTTTTGTAGAAAAGCTTTTTTAAAATATTTTTCAGTATTAAAATTTTTAATTAATTTATATTTTCTGTGTTTTTAATCTAAAAAACACTTTTTGCAAATAAAAAACAAAAAAATAAAACAAAAAACAACAAAATAACAAAAAAAGTATTGATTTTTTTTGAAAAATGTGTTATTATTCTTTTGAAGATATTAAAATAAAACAAAAAATTAAAAGTTAGGAAAGGAGAATATGGATGGAAAAAGCAACAGGATTAAAAAAATGGCTAAGATTTATTATTTTGGTAATAGGAGCAGGAACAGTATTTAAATTATCATCTTTAAAAGATGCTTTTTATGTTCCTATGCAAGAATTTATGGGATTATCACACACTCAGATTGGAGCAGCTCTTTCTGTTTATGGATTGGTTCAAACAATAGGGAACTTTGCTTCTATTTATATATCTGACAGATTTTCTAAGAGAATAATGATTTCAGTTTCTCTAGTTTGTGTTGGACTTGTAGGAATTTATATTTCTACTTTCCCTGGATATATGGGAATTTTATTAGCATGGGGATTATTATCATTCTTTGGAGAAGTTGTATATTGGCCAGTTCTATTAAAAGCAGTTAGACTTTTAGGAGATGAAACAGAGCAAGGAAGACTTTTTGGATTCTTAGAAGCTGGAAGAGGAGTAGTAGATACAATAGTAGCTTTTTCTGCTTTAGGAATATTTGCTTTACTTGGTAAAGGGTCAGCAGCATTAAGAGGAGGAATTTTATTCTTTGCAGGAGTTGTAATTGCTATTGGAGTTATTTCTTATTTCTTTATAGAAGATGATACAATTGAAACTGTTGATAAAGATGGAAATGAGTTAAGTAAAAATAAAGTTGCTTGGAATGGAGTTATGCAAGCTGTAAAAACTCCAGAAATCTGGGTTGTATCACTAACAATTGCATCTATATATTCAGTTTATTGTGGACTTACATATTTTATACCATTTTTAAAAGATATATATGGAATGCCTGTAACTTTAGTTGGAGCTTATGGAATTATTAACCAATATGGATTAAAAATGGTTGGAGGACCTGTAGGTGGAATGCTTGCAGACAAAAAATTTAAATCAGCTACTAAATTTATGAGAGTAGCTCTTTTAGTATCAATAGTAGCAATGTTTGGATTTATGAATTTACCACATGAGTCAATGAATGTTTATGTTGGAATGGCGTGTACTTTAGGATTTGGAGCTATAATTTTCTCAATGAGAGCTGTTTTCTTTGCTCCAGTTGATGAGATAAAAATTCCTAGAAATATAAGTGGAGCAGCAATGTCAATAGTATGTATCTTTGGTTATTGTCCACAAATGTTTGCTTTCACATTATATGGAAGTATGTTAGACAAACATCCTGGAATGGCAGGATATAAAATGGTATTTACAACAATGATAGGATTTGCAGTTTTAGGAGTAGTTATAACTACAGTATTATTAAAAATGATAAAAAGAAAACAAAATGAAGTTGTAGCAGATTAATTTTATGGGAGGATAAAAATGTTAAAATTAGGGTTAGAAAGTGAAAGCTTACATTTATGGTTTCAAAATAAAAGAATGGATATTTTTGGATTTATTGAAAAAGCTCATGAATTAGGATTTGATGGTGTACAAATTAATGTGGTTCCAGATTATAATCTTGACCCTGTTTGGGGAGCTTTAGGTGGAAATTCAGATGAACATTTAAAAAAAGTAAAAGAATTAATAGATAAATATAATCTTTATGTAGAAATTGATACAAGAAATTTAGAGTATGACCATTTAGTAGAAGTTATAAAAGTTGCTGATAAATTAGGAGCAGAAATAATAAGGTCTTATATTCCTATAAAACCATTAAAAGCTGAAGCATTATCTGGAGAAGATGGAGCTTATGACTTTGCCAAAGTTCGTTGTGACTTTGACCCAAACTCTTTTGATGAAGGAATAGAAAAAGTAAAAAAATTAATTCCTGTTTTACAAAAATATAGAATAAAACTTGCTCTTGAAAATCATGAGTATGAAACTTCAGAAGAATTAGTAGATGTAGTAAAAAAATTAAATTCTAAATGGGTTGGACTTCATTATGATTTTGGAAATTCTATGATGGTTTGGGAAGAACCTGTAAAAGCAGCAGAAAATATGGCTCCTTATACTTTAACAACACATTTTAAAGACCATATAATAATAGAAGACCCAAGTGATAAATATGGATATGTAGTTTGTGGAGTTCCAGCTGGAGAAGGGAATATAGATTTAGAAAAAACATTTGCAATTATGATGGAAAAATCAGGTTTAACAAGAATAAATGTTGAAATGTGCTATCCTTATTGTGCTCAATTTAAAAGAACACCAGGAACAGGTGGAGTAGAAAAAGTTGGAGAGGGAACATTCAAAGTAGAAAAACCATTATATGATTATAATGTAATGAGACCTCGTCAATATTATTATCCACAAGAAGTATCAAATGAACTTTTAGAAGAATTATTAGAAAAACAAATGAAAGGTGTAGAAAAAAGTTTTAAATATTTGAAAAAATTAAGAGATAATTATTTTGGAAAATAAAATATTTTGAAAAGAGGGATTTATGTTGAAGAAAAAATGGATGGATTATATTATAGTCTATATTGGGTGTATAATACAGGCCTTTTCTATAACATGTATATTAAAACCTAATGGCCTTACAGTTGGAGGAATTACAGGATTATCTTTAACTTTAGGAAAGATATTTAATTTTAATTATACATATATTTATTACAGTATATGTCTTTTAATATTAGTTTGTGCAAAAATTTTTCTAGGAACAAGAGAGGTAAAAAAAATAGTTCTTCTTTCAACTACCTATCCTTTAATTCTTATTGGAATGAATCAAATAAAATTTAATTTTCTTTCTGATACTCCAGAAAAATTACTTATATGTATTTACTATGGAATATTTATGGGTATAGGAACAGGATTGGTATTAAAAAAAGGATTTTCTCAAGGAAGTTCAGATACAGTTGCAAAAATTTTACATAAAAAATTATTTCCTTTTATGGGAATAAGTCAAGTTTTATTAGGTCTAGATATAACAATCCTTCTTATATCAGGAGTTGTTTTTGGAAAAACAGCAGTGCTTTATGCTATTATAATGCAAATGATATATAGTAAAACAATAAGTACAGTACTATTTGGATTTGGTTCATCGCTTGTAAAAGTTGTAATTATAAGTGACCAAATAGTAAAAATATCTAATTTTATGAAGAATACAATTCATAGAGGATTTAGTATAGGAACAGTAGTAGGTGGACAAAATAAAGTAAAAAGAGAAAAAATAATATCTGTATGTTCTCTAAGAGAAGCTATGCTAATAAAGGAATTTATAACAAAAATAGATGAAAATGCCTTTGTAAATATAGTACCAACAATAGCAGCTTGGGGAAGAGAAGATGGATTACAAAAATTAAAAGAGAATTAATAAAAATAAAGAGAAGATATTGTAAATTTTTTAATATCTTCTCTTTTATATTATCAAAAAATATATTTTTATTTTTGACTTCTCTCTTTTAAAAATAATTGAACCCAATAGGTATTATTATTTTCATCAGTAAACTTTCCTATACCTGTGTATGTATATTGAGGATTTAAAAGATTAGCTCTATGACCTTTAGATTCAATCCAACTTTTAGCCACATCTTTTGGTCCATTTGAATTTCTAGCTAGATTTTCAGCAATAGCCAAATAAGAAATCTCATATTCTTTAAAAAATTCTCCTAAAGAAGAATATCCACCAGCATAATGGTCAAGTTTCCCCTCCTTAGCTACTAAAGAAGCTTTTTTTATTGCCATTTCATTTAAAATTTCTTTTTCTTCTAATGGTGAAAGATTATTTTCAACCCTTTCATTATTTATAATATCTAAAATCTCTTGTTGATAATTTTCTCCATAAGAAATTATAGAAAAAATTATAAAGGTAAAAATAATAAGTAAATAATTTAATAATTTTTTCATAGAACCTCCAAAAAATAAAATAATTATAATATATTATAAGATTTTTTTTAGAAAATTTCTAGAAATTATAAAAAAATAAAAGTAAAGAAAAAATACTTGACAAATTTTAGAAATTTTAATATAATATCTTGGTGATATAAATGGAACTAAAAGAAATGATAGAAATTGGTATTTTACTAGATTATTATAAGGTTCTTTTAACAGAAAAACAAAGTAGATATTTAATAGAATATTTTGAAGAAGATTTATCACTTACAGAGATTGCTGAAAATTATGGAATAAGTAGACAAGCTGTCTACGATAATATTAAAAGAGGAATAAAAATTTTAAAAAATTATGAAGAAAAATTAAAATTTTATGAAAGAGATAAAGAACTTCAAAAGGATTTATTAGAATTAAAAAATAATTTTACAATGGAAAAACTTGATGAAATTATAAAAAAATTAAGTTAGGGAGCAATTATGTTAGAAAATTTAGGAAATAGATTCCAAAGTATTTTTAAAAAAGTAAGAGGACAAAGTAAACTTACTGAAAGCAATATAAAAGAAGCTTTAAAAGAAGTTAAAATGTCATTATTAGAAGCTGATGTAAACTATAAAGTTGTAAAGGATTTTATAAATAAAATACAAGAAAAAGCTATTGGAACTGAAGTTTTAATTGGAGTAAATCCAGGACAACAATTTATAAAAATAGTTAATGATGAATTAATAGAACTTCTTGGAGGAACAAATTCAAGATTAACTAAGGGAGTAAAAAATCCTACAGTTATAATGTTAGCAGGACTTCAGGGGGCTGGAAAAACTACATTTGCTGCAAAATTAGCTAATAAATTAAAGAAAGATGGAGAAAGACCATACTTAGTAGCTGCTGACGTTTATAGACCAGCTGCTATGAAACAATTAGAAGTTTTAGCTAACCAAATAAAAGTTCCAGCTTATATAGATGAAACAAATAGAGATGCAGTAGATATTTGTAGAAGAGCTTGGGCAAATGCAAAAACTCAAGATTATACATATATGATAATAGATACAGCAGGAAGATTACATGTTGATGAGACTTTAATGGATGAATTAGCTGATATAAAGAAAACTGTAAGACCTCAAGAAATATTATTAGTAGTAGATGCTATGATAGGACAAGATGCTGTAAATTTAGCTAAAAACTTTAATGATAAGTTGAGTATAGATGGTGTAATTCTTACGAAATTTGATGGAGATACTAGAGGTGGAGCTGCACTTTCAATAAAATCAGTAGTAGGAAAACCAATAAAATTTGTAGGAGTTGGAGAAAAAATTGAAGATTTAGAGTTATTCCACCCTGAAAGATTAGCTTCAAGGATTTTAGGAATGGGAGATGTTGTATCATTAGTTGAAAAGGCTCAAGAAAGTATAAATGCTGATGATATGAAATCTTTAGAGGAAAAAATAAAAACTCAAAAATTTGATTTAGAAGATTTCTTAAAACAATTACAAGCTATAAAGAGAATGGGGCCACTAGGAAGTATCTTAAAGATGATACCAGGAATGGGAGAGATTGGTGACTTAGCTCCTGCTGAAAAAGAGATGAAAAAAGTTGAAGCTATTATTCAATCTATGACAAAGCAAGAGAGAAAAAAACCAGAAATCCTTAAGGCTGAAAGAAAATTAAGAATTGCAAAAGGAAGTGGAACTGATGTATCTGATGTCAATAAACTTCTTAAACAATTTGAACAAATGAAGGGAATGATGAAGATGCTTAGCTCTGGAAAGATGCCTAATTTTGGAGCAGGATTCCCAAAAATGCCAATGGGTAGAAATGGAAAAAGATTTTTTTAGTAGTAAACAACAAAGTTAATAAATAAAATAAAAATAAATAGAAATTATAAGGAGAAGTGATTAAATGTTAAAATTAAGATTAACTAGATTAGGAAGCACAAAAAGACCAGTTTACAGATTAGCTGCAATGGAAAACTTATCAAAAAGAGATGGTAAAGCAGTAGCTTATTTAGGAAACTACTATCCATTAGAAGATTCTAAAGTAGAATTAAAAGAAGAAGAAATCTTAAACTTCTTAAAAAATGGAGCTCAACCTACAAGAACTGTAAAATCTTTATTAGTTAAAGCTGGAGTTTGGGCAAAATTCGAAGAATTAAAAAAATAATTGAGAAGATTATTTAAACAAGAATAAGGCAGCCTTAAGGTTGCCTTTTTTATTAAAGGTAGTGTGTTCATAAGATGGAAATCTTTATGAAAATATGTTATAATATAAGAGTTTATAAAAGTATATTGTGGAGGAAGAGATGAAAAATATTTTTGAAATAATAAGTGAAGAACTTAAAATAGGAATAAAACAAATAGAAAATACAGTAAAACTTTTAGATGAAGGCTCTACAGTACCTTTTATATCTAGATATAGAAAAGAAGCAACTGGAAATCTTGATGAAAATCAAATTGGAGATATTTTAAAATCTGTAACTTATATTAGAAACCTTGAAAAGAGAAAAGAGGAAGTTATAAATCTTATTGAAGAACAAGGAAAACTTACAGATGAATTAAAGAAAAATATATTAGAAGCAACAAAGCTACAAGAGGTAGAAGATTTATATTTACCTTATAAAAAAAGAAGAAAAACAAAAGCTGATATAGCTATTGAAAAAGGATTAGAACCTTTATCTCAATTTATATATTTAGCAAAAACAATGGAAAGTATTGAAAAAGAAGCAAAAAAATATATAACTGAAGAAGTTGGAACTTTTGAAGAGGCTATTGAAGGGGCAAAATTAATAGTAGCTCAAAAAATTTCTGAAAATGCTCAATACAGAGAATATTTAAGAAATGTTTATTTAAAAGATGCTATTGTAACTTCAAAAAATACTAAAAAAGCTTTAGAATTAGATGAGAAAAAAGTTTATGGTGATTATTATGAGTATAGTGAAACTATAAAAACAATACTTTCTCATAGGGTTTTAGCTTTAAACAGAGGAGAAAAAGAGGAAATTTTAAATGTTTCTTTAAAAATAGAAGATGTTGTAAGAGATAGAATAGAAAAATATATTTTAAAGAAAGAATTTAAAAATTATGAGATTGAAGAATTTCTTTTAGAAATTATAAAAGACTCTTTAGATAGATTAATACTTCCGTCAATAGAGAGAGAAGTAAGAAATATTTTAACAGAAAAAAGTGAAGAAGAAGCTATAGGAATATTTAAAGAAAATTTAAAAAATCTTCTTTTACAACCACCTTTAAAAGAAAAAAATATTTTAGGATTAGACCCTGGATATAGAACAGGTTGTAAAGTTGCAGTAGTAGATAAAAATGGATTCTATGTAACAAATGATGTATTCCATTTAGTTGAAGGAATGGACAGTCCAAAACAACTTGAAATATCTCGTGAAAAATTATTAAAATATTTAGATAAATATGAGATAGATATAGTTTCAATAGGAAATGGAACTGCTTCAAGAGAGACAGAAAGTTTTGTAGCAAAAACTATAAGAGAAAATAATAAACAAGCAAAATATGTAATAACAAATGAGGCTGGAGCTTCAGTATATTCAGCTTCAAAATTAGCAAATGAGGAGTTTCCAGACTTAGATGTTACAGTAAGAGGAGCTATTTCAATAGCTAGAAGAATACAAGACCCATTAGGAGAGCTTGTAAAAATAGACCCAAAATCAATAGGAGTTGGAATGTATCAACATGATGTTGACCAAAAAAGATTGGCTGAATCTTTAGAAGAAGTAATTGCTTCAGTAGTTAACAGTGTTGGAATAAATGTAAATACAGCTTCTTGGGCATTACTTGAACATGTATCAGGAATTAAAAAAAATATTGCTAAAAATATTGTAGAATACAGAAAAGAAAATGGAAACTTTAAAAATAGAAAATCTTTATTAAAAGTAAAAGGACTTGGAAATAAAGCTTACGAACAAATGGCAGGATTTTTAATAATCGAAAATGGAGAAAACATTTTAGACAATACAATTATCCACCCTGAATCATATGAAATAGCAGAAGAAATTTTAACAGTAAATAATATATCTCTAAAAGAATATAGAGAAAACTTAAAAGATAGTAGAGAAAAATTAAAATCATTTAATTTTGAAAAATTTGCTGATGAAAAGGGATATGGAAAAGAAACTGTAAAAGATATATATGAAGCTTTAATAAGAGATAGAAGAGACCCAAGAGATGAACTTGAAAGACCTCTTTTAAAATCAGATATATTAAATATTGAAAATTTACAACCTGGAATGGAATTAGAAGGAACAGTTAGAAATGTTGTAAAATTTGGAGCTTTTATAGATATAGGATTAAAAAATGATGCCCTATTACATATATCAGAAATTTCTGATAAATTTGTAAAAGACCCAAGTGAAGTATTATCTGTTGGTCAAATAATAAAAGTTAAGGTAAAAGATATTGATAAAGAAAGACAAAGAGTAGGATTAACTAGAAGAACTACCAAATAAAAAAGAGTGAGGTTATCTTGAAAAATTTTAAATTGAGGATAAATAAAGATTCTATAGTTCTTAAAATAATATTTTATACAAACATAGCTATAGTAATTTCATCTATATTTGTGGCTACAATAATAACTTTTATTACATTCAAAGATATGGAAAGTAAATTATTAAATACTGCAAAAGAAAAGGTATTTATATTGGAAAAGGCTAATATGAATTATATGTATAGCTTTATGACTGATGTAAATCAAGTTTTACTTAAAGAAAATTACTTTCAAAAAATATCGAAAGCTGAAGTGGATAAAAATTACAAAAAATTGTGTGAAATACTTAAGAATGAACTTATAAGGGAAAATTTTAAAAAATATTATAAGACAGAGATTGCTTTTTTGAATGAAAATGGTAAAATTTTAGGATATAGTGGAGATAGAAATATATTTGATGATGAGCAAAATGTTTCTCTTCAACAAATAAAAGAGATTGCTAGAGATAAAATATATTATATAGCCAATTATAATTCCAAGGTATATTCTAGAAGTATTTTATCAATTTCCATAAGTAGAGAAAAAGATATAAATGGATATTTGATTATATCTACTCCATTAGACAATAATATTTTGGAATATATAAGAGATTATATAGAGCTTTCTCCATCAGATAGAATTTTTATTCTTTCAAATGAAGAATATATTTATGGAGATTTTAATTTTGATGTAAAAGGAAAAGGGTTATTTAAAAGAAAAAATAGTAAAATAGTAAAAGATGCTCAATATTTCTTTAAAACTCTTGAAATAAATGAGAAATCTTATTATATAACAACTACAGCTTTAAAAAATATAACAGGAGATAAAAATTTAGGATATTTTGGAATTGGAATTTCAAGAGAAAATTTTCTTAAAACTAAAATAATTATTGCTATTTTTATAGGAATCATGGTATTATCTTTTGTGACTATAGCAACTACATGTTTTAGTAAATTATTGAGAGAAATATTATTACCTCTTAAAGAGATTTCAGATGCAGCAGAGGATATAAGTAATGGAAAATATGATACTGTTATAGATTTTAATGGAAAAGGTGAAATAAAAGTTTTAGAAAATTCCTTGAAAGGAATGTTAAAAAGACTTGAAGAAAATCAGAGAACTTTAAAAATAAGAAATAAAATTTTAAAAGAAAACTTAAATAAAATGAAAGTTATAGAAAAACTTATTTTAGGTATAGAGATAGAGGACAGTATAGTTGACACAGTAAAAAAAATAATGAAAACTTTTGTTTCTGAATCTGAATTAGGATTTTCAAGAGCTATGTTTTTTAGATATAGTCGTGAAAGAGATGCATTAATTGGTGAGATGTGTATACTTAACTCCCATATAACTGAAATAAGAAATGATATATTAAAAGAAAGAAAAAATGGTTTTGATTTTCAGATAAATCAATTAGAAGATGTAATTAAATTGATAAAAATACCTTTTTCAAGTGAAAACTTGATTACTACATCACTTAAAGAAAGAAAAATTTTGTATGTAAATGATAAGGGTTATAAACATAATCTAGGAAATGACCTTTTTAATAGTATAGGACTTAAAAATTTTATAGCAATTCCTATTTATAATATTGATTATTATACAGGAGTAATGTTATTTGATTATTATACAAAAGAAAAACAAATAACAGAGGAAGATGTAGAACTTATTAAAATCTTAATAATGAATGTTGCTACAAAATTAAAAAATAAAGTTGAAGAAAAAGAAAGAATAGACTTTGAAAGAAATAGAACTATAAATAATATAACCGAAAGATTTTTAACAACAAGGGAAGAAGCTTTAAATAAATTAGTTGGATTAGTTCAGGAAAATAAAAGTGATAATTTAACTGAAATAGAAGAAGAAATCAAAGAATTTAAAGAAAAAGTTAAGAATATAAAATATTCTAATAAAATTTTGAAACAGTATTCTAACCCTTTAAATAGAAAAAAATTAGAACCTGTTAATATAGAACATTTTATAGTAGAGGTTATAGAAGAGTTTAGAGGTATAGTCAGAGAAGATAGAAATGAAGATAAAATAAATATAGCTTCTTTTATAAGTTATACTGGAGATGTTTTAGGAAACAGAGAAAGATTGAGGAGAGCATTTATAGAAATATTGAAAAATGCTTATGATGCTGTTCTAGAAAATGGAAGAACAGATAAAAAAATAACAATAATTGTAATTAGAGATAAGCTTGCTAATAAAATAAAAATAGATATAAAAGATAATGGAATAGGAATGAGTGAAGAGCAATTAAAAGATGTGTTCCAGCCATTTATGACTTATAAAGGAGATACTCCAGGGTTAGGAATTCCATTAGCTGAAAGAGTAATTAAAGATTGTAAAGGAGTTATAAAAATTTATTCAACTCCAAATCAAGGAACAGAAGTAAAAATAACTTTAAATATATTTAAGGAGGATAATTAAATGGAAGATAAGGATTATGGAAAAACACTGAATCTACCAAAAACAAGTTTTCAAATGAAAGCTAACTTACCAAACAAAGAACCTTTAATGGTTAAGGATTGGACAAAACAAAAAATATATGAAAAAAGTATAGATGAAACTAAACCAAGTTTTATACTACATGATGGACCTCCATATGCAAATGGAAATATTCATATAGGACATGCTTTAAATAAAGTTTTAAAAGATATAATTTTAAAATATAAAAGATTAAGAGGGTACAATGCACCATATATTCCAGGATGGGATACACATGGTCTACCAATTGAATTAAAAGTAAGTGAAGAGTTAGGGGAGAAAATGAAAGAGATGTCTCCTTTAGAAATCAGAGAAAAATGTACAAAATATGCTAAAAAATGGGTTGGAATCCAAAGAGACCAATTTATAAGACTTGGAATTTTAGGAGATTGGGAAAATCCTTATTTAACTTTAAATCCAGAATATGAAGCAAAACAATTAGAAGTTTTTGGAGAATTATATAGAAATGGATATATTTTCAAAGGTTCTAAACCAATATATTGGTCTCCAGTAACTGAAACAGCTTTAGCTGAAGCTGAAATTGAATATAAAGATATAAAATCTCCTTCAGTTTATGTAAAAATGAAAGCTAATCAAGATGTATTAGATAAAATTGGAATGACTGAAGAAACTTATATAGTAATTTGGACAACAACTCCTTGGACTTTACCAGCAAACGTAGGAATTTGTTTAAATGCTGAGTTTGAATATGGAGTTTACAAAACAGAAAAAGGAAACCTAATTTTTGCCAAAGTATTAGCTGAAAAAGCTATGGAAGAAATAGGAATCAAAGAATGTGAATTAATAAAAGAATTTAAAGGTCAAGATTTAGAAAGATTAACTTATCAACATCCATTTATTGAAAGAACAGGAACAATTATTTTAGGTGACCACGTTACAGCTGATGCAGGAACAGGTTGTGTACACACAGCTCCTGGACATGGACAAGATGACTATGTTGTTGGTGTAAGATATGGATTACCAATTCTTTCACCTATTAACTATAAAGGTGTTTTAACAGAAGAAGCTGGAGAATTTGCTGGTTTATTCTATGAAAAAGCTAATAAAGTAATTTGTGAAACTCTATTAGAAAGAGGAATAATGTTATCTTATAATGAGTTTGTTCACTCATATCCACATGACTGGAGGTCAAAAACTCCAATAATCGTTAGAGCAACTGCTCAATGGTTCGTAAAAGCTGAAGGTTCTGATTTAAGAGAAAGAGCATTAAAAGCTTTAGATGGAGTAGAATTTGTACCTGATTGGGGAAGAAACAGAATAGGTTCTATGTTAGAGAAAAGACCTGACTGGTGTATCTCTAGACAAAGAGCTTGGGGAGTACCAATTCCTGTATTCTATGTAGATGAAGAAGTAGTATTTAATCAAGAAATTTTAGAAAGAGTAGTAGAAATTGTTAAAAAAGAAGGTTCTGCAGCTTGGGTAAAATATTCAGCTGAAGAATTAATCGGAGAAGAGTTATTAGTAAAATATAACTTAAAAGGAAAAGAAATTACAAAAGAAACTAACATAATGGACGTTTGGTTTGACTCTGGAGTTTCTCACAGATCAGTTCTTGAAACTAGAGGAACATTATTACACAGACCAGCTGATTTATACTTAGAAGGTTCTGACCAACATAGAGGATGGTTCCAAACATCTTTATTAACATCAATTGGTTCTACATTTGATGCTCCATACAAAAAAATATTAACACACGGATTCGTAAATGATGGACAAGGAAGAAAAATGTCTAAATCTTTAGGAAATACAGTTTCTCCAGAAGATGTAATTAAAGTTTACGGAGCAGATATTTTAAGACTTTGGTGTGCTTCTGTTGATTATAGAGATGACGTAAAAATTTCTGACAATATTTTAAAACAAATGGCTGAAGCTTACAGAAGAGTAAGAAATACAGCTAGATATATATTAGGAAATACTTTTGATTTTGACCCAACTAAAGATGCTGTTCCATATGCAGAATTAGAAGAAATTGATAAATGGGCATTACATAAATTAGAAGTATTAAAAAGAGAAGTTACAGAAAGCTATGATAAATATGAATTCTATAACTTATTCCAAGCAATTCATTATTTCTCTGGAATAGATATGTCAGCTTTCTATTTAGATATTATAAAAGATAGATTATATACTGAAAAACAAGATTCTAAAGCTAGAAGGTCAGCTCAAACAGTAATGAATGAAGTTTTAGTTTGTCTTGTAAAGATGATAGCTCCAATTCTTTCATTTACTGCTGAAGAAATTTGGGGAAGATTACCTGAAAAAGATAGAGATGGAGAATCAGTTCATTTAACAAATTGGTTTGAATTTAATGATGAATATTTAAATGAAGAATTAGCAAACAAATGGAATACTGTAATTAAATTAAGAAAAGTTGTAAATAAATACCTAGAAAAAGCAAGACAAGGAGAAAATAGAATAATCGGAAATGCTCTTGATGCTAAAGTAGTATTAAATACAACTGATGCAGAATTAAAAGAATTTATAACTGCAAATAAAGATTTATTAGAAATGGTATTTATAGTTTCTCAATTAGAATATACAGATGAAGTTACAGATGAATTTGTAGCAGATGAAGAGATGGAAATAAAAGTTAAAGTTGCTCATGCTGATGGAGAGAAATGTGAAAGATGTTGGAAATATACAACAGAGTTAGACCACGAAACTTCTCTTTGCCCAAGATGTGCTGCAGTTTTAAAATAGGTAGATACTATGATTTATTATTTAATAGGAATAGTCGGGTTGGTCTTTTTAGACCAACTGACTAAAATTCAAATAGAAAATAATTTTTTTATTGGAGATTCTTTAGCAATAATCCAAGATTTTTTTCATATTACTTATGTTCAAAATAGAGGAATAGCTTTTGGAATTTTTCAAGGAAAAATAAATTTGATAAGTGTATTTACAGTAATAGCTATTATAGGAATTATATATTATTTTCTAAAAACTTTTAAAAAATCTAGTTTTTTAGAAAAGTTAGCTTATATGTTAATAATTTCTGGAGCTATTGGAAATATGATAGACAGAATTTTTAGAGGTTATGTTGTAGATATGATTGACTTCAGAGGAATTTGGTCTTTTGTATTTAATATGGCTGATGTCTATATAAATATAGGTGTAGCTGTGATACTTTTAGATATGTTTATCAAAGCTAAAAAAGATTTAAAAGAAAAAAAGTAAAATTTTAAATTTAAAGTGGAGGAATGAAAATGACATTTCAAGAGATAATAACAACTCTTCAAAGATATTGGGGGTCAAAAGGTTGTGTTTTAGGAAATCCATATGACATAGAAACAGGAGCAGGGACATTTAACCCTAACACTTTCTTAATGGCTTTAGGACCAGAACCTTGGAAAACTGCATATGTAGAACCATCAAGAAGACCAAAAGATGGAAGATATGGAGAAAACCCAAATAGAGTTTATCAACATCATCAATTTCAAGTTATAATGAAACCTTCTCCAGATAATATTCAAGAATTATACTTAGAAAGTTTAAGACTTTTAGGAATAATTCCAGAAGAACATGATATAAGATTTGTTGAAGATGACTGGGAATCACCAACTCTTGGAGCTTGGGGACTTGGTTGGGAAGTATGGTTAGACGGAATGGAAATAACACAATTTACATATTTCCAACAAGTTGGAGGATTAGAACTTGATATAGTTCCAGTAGAAATAACATATGGATTAGAGAGAATAGCTCTTTACATTCAAAATAAATCAAATGTTTATGATTTAGACTGGACAGAAGAAGTTAAATATGGAGATATGAGATATCAATATGAATATGAAAATTCAAAATATTCATTTGAATTAGCAAATTTAGAATCTCATTTTAAATGGTTTGATGAATATGAAGCAGAAGCTAAGAAAATCTTAGATGCAGGACTTGTATTACCAGCATATGACTATGTTTTAAAATGTTCTCATACATTTAATGTTCTAGATTCAAGAGGGGCAATTTCTACTACAGAAAGAATGGCTTATATTTTAAGAGTAAGAGATTTAGCAAAAAGATGTGCTGAAATCTATGTAGAAAACAGAAAGAATTTAGGATATCCATTATTAAAGAAAAAAATCTAGTCAGTTAATAATGGAAATATAATTGAGATAAAAAGGAGATAAAAACATGAGGTTATTATTTGAAATAGGAATGGAAGAAAATCCAGCTAGATTCCTAGTTAATGCTTTAAATGACTTAAAAAATAATTTATCAAAAAAATTCAAAGATGAAAGAATAAAATATGAAGAGATAAAAACTTTTGGAACTCCTAGAAGATTAGTTATTTTAGTAGAAGGATTAGCAGAAAGACAAGAGGACTTAAATGAATTAAATATGGGACCAGCAAAAAGAGTGGCTTATGGTGAAGATGGTTCTTTATCAAAAGCAGGACTTGGATTTGCAAAATCTCAAGGAGTAGAAGCAAAAGATTTAGAAATAGTTGAAACACCAAAAGGAGAATATATTGCTGTTAGAAAATTCTCTAAAGGGGTTGAAACAAAATCTCTATTATCTGATATTCTAAAAAATCTTGTATTAGAATTAGAATTTCCAAAATCAATGAAATGGGCAGACAGAAAATTTAGATTTGCAAGACCTATTCAATGGTTTTTAGCTATAGTTGATAATGAACTTGTAAAATTTGAAATTGAAGGAATTGAAAGTGGATTAGAATCAAGAGGACATAGATTCTTTGGTGGAAGATTTACAGTATCAAATGTTGATGAATATTTTACAAAAATAAGAGAAAATAATGTTATCATTGATATAGCAGAGAGAAAACAAATGATAAGAGATATGATAGCTAAAAATTGTACTGGAGAAAACGAAGTAGTTTTAATCCATGAAAATCTTTTAGATGAAGTTACAAACTTAGTAGAATATCCTTATCCAATAGTTGGTACATTTAATTCAGATTTCTTAGAAGTACCACAAGAAGTTTTAATTATATCTATGGAAGTTCACCAAAGATATTTCCCAATTTTAGATAAAAATGGAAAATTATTACCAAAATTTGTTGTAATAAGAAATGGTATTGAATATTCTGATAAAGTTAAAGCTGGAAATGAAAAAGTTTTATCAGCAAGACTTGCTGATGCAAGATTTTTCTATCAAGAAGATTTAAAACAATCTTTAGTAGAAAATGTTAAAAAATTAGAAACAGTAGTATTCCAAAAAGATTTAGGAACAATAGCTGCTAAAATCAGAAGAGTATCAAAACTTGCTGATACTTTAATTGATAGATTAGGATATAGTGATGTAAGAGGAGATATCCAAAGAACTATCACTTTATGTAAAGCTGACCTTGTAACAAATATGATAAACGAAAAAGAGTTTACAGAACTTCAAGGATTAATGGGAGCTGACTATGCTTTAAAATCTGGAGAAAAAGAAACAGTTTCTTTAGGAATTCAAGAGCATTACTTCCCAAGATTTAAAGGGGATAAACTTCCAACAACTAAAGAGGGAATTGTTGCAGGAATCTGTGATAGAATGGATACTTTAGTAGGATGTTTAGGAGTTGGAGTACAAGTTACAGGTTCTAAAGACCCATTTGCTTTAAGAAGAGCAGCTTTAGGAATTGTAAATGTTATTATAAATTCAAACTTAAATGTATCTTTAGAAGAGTTAGTTGATAGAAGTATAGAAATTTTAGAAGCTGACGGAGTATTAAAAAGAGATAAAGTAGAACTTAAGAAAGAAGTATTAGAGTTCTTAAAGCAAAGAGTAATCAATGTATTTACAGATATGGGATACAGAAGAGATGTAATATTATCAGTAGTAGCAGTAGCTTGGGATAATGTTATTGATACAAAAGCAGCTATAGAAGTATTAGAAAGTACAGTTCAAGAAGAAAGTTTTAAAAACTTAGTAGGAATTGTAAAAAGAGTTGGAAATATTGTTAAATCCCATAAAGATTCTTCTATTGATGTTAATTTATTTAGTGAAGATGCAGAAAAATCATTACATAATTATGTTGAATCATTAAATAAAGAAGTAGATTCTTTACTTTCTTCAAAAAATTATAAAGGATACTTAAATGAAGTATTAAAAGGTGAAGAGGTAGTAAATAATTACTTTAATAGTGTAATGATAAATGATAAAGATGAAGCTATAAAAAATAATAGATTATCTCAAATGAAAAAATTAAATGACATTTATGAAAAAATGGCAGATTTAAATCTAATTGAGGGATAGAAAAAGAGCAGTTTTTACTGCTCTTTTATTTTTTATTTGACAAAAGTAGCTAAAAAATATTATAATTAAATGTTAAAAATAAAATCAATGTAAAAGGAGAAGATGTATGGGAAGATTAGTAGGAACTATTTCAAGAGGACTTCGTGCACCAATTATAAAACAAGGTGATGACATTACAACTTTTACAGTTGATGCTGTATTAGCTGCTTGTGAAAGTGAAAATATTACATTAAGAAATAGAGATGTGGTAGCTATAACAGAATCAGTTGTAGGAAGAGCTCAAGGAAACTATGCTACAATAGATGATATAGCAGCAGACGTTAAAGCAAAATATGGAGAAAATACAATAGGACTTATATTCCCAATATTAAGTCGTAATAGATTTTCTGTATGTTTAAAAGGAATAGCAAAAGGAGCTAAAAAAATAGTTTTAATGTTTAGTTATCCTTCTGATGAAGTTGGAAACCACTTTATTGATTATGATTTATTAGATGAAAAAGGTGTAAATCCTTGGACAGATGTTTTAACAGAAAAAGAATTTACTGAAAAATTTGGAAATCCTATCCATGTATTTACAGGAGTAAACTATATAGAATATTATTCAGAATTAATAAGAGAGCAAGGTGCAGAAGTAGAAGTTGTTTTTGCTAATAATCCAACAGCTATCTTAAAATATACAGACTGTGTGTTAAACTGTGATATTCATACTCGTATGAGAACTAAAAAATTATTAAAAAAAGCTGGTGCTAAATTAGTTTATGGAATGGATGAAATATTAACTGAATCAGTTAATGGAAGTGGATATAATGCTGATTATGGATTATTAGGTTCTAATAAAGCTACAGAAACTTCTGTAAAATTATTCCCTCGTGACTGTAAAGAGTTAGTTGTAAAAATTCAAAAAATGTTAGAAGAAAAAACTGGAAAACATATAGAAGTTATGGTTTATGGAGACGGAGCTTTCAAAGACCCAGTTGGAAAAATTTGGGAACTTGCTGACCCTGTAGTATCTCCTGGATATACAGATGGATTAGAAGGAACTCCAAACGAAATTAAATTAAAATATTTAGCTGATAATGATTTAGCTGGATTGAAAGGTGAAGAGTTACAAAAAGCTGTTGCTGAAGCAATAAAAGGAAAAGATTCTGACCTTAAAGGACAAATGATAACTCAAGGAACTACTCCAAGAAGATTAACAGATTTAATTGGTTCATTATGTGACTTAACTTCTGGAAGTGGAGATAAAGGAACACCAATTATTTTAATTCAAGGATATTTTGATAACTACATAGATGACTAATAAAAAAGATAGGCTATTGTAAATGTACAATAGCCTTTTTTATTTATATTTTTTCATATCCTTCTACATCTAAAACCATTCCAGATGTAAAAACACTTACAAAGTTACAACTTATCTTAATATATTTTAAATTTTTTAAATATACTGGAATAAACACTTTTATTCCGTCAACATCTTCGTTGATATATTCAATCTCTCTTTTTTCCATATCAGAAATATGTTTAACGAATTCACCCTGAATTACATCACGACATCCAGCTCAGCCAAAGGCCAATGTTTCTCTTTTTAAACAAATACCAATAATATCATTTTTCTTAATGTATTTTGATACTCTTTCAGTAATTTCTATTTTCACATTTACCTCCTTTATAACTTTTTATATATTATATCATAAAATTTTTATGAATATTTTAATTATTGAATTATTTTTTATTCTAATATATAATTATAATGGGAAAATGAAAAGGAGAGAAGTATGAAATATAAAGTAGTGGTAAGTGATTTAGATGGAACTTTATTAAATTCAAATCATGAAATTTCAGCTTACACAAAGGAAACTATAAGGGAAATAATTGAAAAAAAAGGTATAAAATTTATTATAGCCACAGGTAGACATTTTATAGATGCCTCTTGTTTTATGAAACAATTAGGAGCTGAATCTTATTTAATATCTTCTAATGGAACTAATGCTCACAATGAAAAAGGAGAGATTTTAGTTGAGCATATAATGGATGAAAAAATAGTAAAAGAGTTATTAAATTTAAAAGTTGAAGAGGATATTTCTGTAAATATCTTCACAAATGATGGTTGGTATGTAGAAAAATATTTTTCTGAGTTTGAAAAATATCATAAAGAATCTGGATTTTCTCCTAATGTAGTAGACTTTAAAAACTTTAATAAAAAAGATGTATTAAAATTTTGTTTTATAGCTGATGATGTGAAAAAAATAGAAAAATTAGAAAATCAAATAAGAAAAAATCCGATACTTAAAGGTGAGATAACTATTACAGCTTCTTTAGATATATGTTTAGAGATTATGAAAAATGATGTATCAAAAGGAAAAACTCTAAAAGAGATATTGGATAGAGGAGGATTTAAATTATCTGAAACAATTGCTTTTGGAGATGGACTTAATGATGAAGAGATGTTAAGTATTGTAGGAAAAGGATTGATTATGGGTAATGGAAGTGATAAATTAAAAAGAGCTTTACCTAATAATGAAGTAATACTAACAACAGATGAAGATGGAGAAGCAAAATATCTAAGAAAAATATTTTTGGGAGAATAATATGAGCCATATGGGCAGAAAAATTAGAGGAGTTAAAAGATTTTTATTGTAAATTTTTTAATGGAGAAAGTAATGAAAAGTATGTAAATAAGATAAAAAAATTTGAATCTTACTTTCTTTTGAAAGTGGTTGTAGGTTAGAACTTATGAAAAGAGTTGATATAAAGGAGGAGGAAGAAAGAGAATAGGATTTACACATCTAGCTTTTAAAGTTGATAGAAAAGAGAAAGTAGATGAGATGACAGAAAACTTTAGAAAAAATGGGTATAAAATAGTTGGTGAAAATAGAACTACAGGAGATGGATGCTATGAAAGCATAATTTTAG
Source organism: Fusobacterium sp. FSA-380-WT-3A (assembly GCF_012843705.1). Classification (NCBI taxonomy): domain Bacteria; kingdom Fusobacteriati; phylum Fusobacteriota; class Fusobacteriia; order Fusobacteriales; family Fusobacteriaceae; genus Fusobacterium; species Fusobacterium sp. FSA-380-WT-3A. The sequence continues at coordinate 22,790 of NZ_JABAFQ010000004.1, forward strand.
ACCCAGATGGAAATAGAATTAGTTGGATAACTAAAAATAATTAGGAGAATATTTATGAGACAAAAAGAAAAAAATACAATATCACAGTATAAAATATTTCAGGCTGCTTTGGAAGAATTTGGAAACTATAGTTATGATAAATCTTCTATAAATAGGATTTGTGAAATTGGAAAAATATCAAAAGGAGTGATGTATCATTATTTTAAAGAGAAAGATGAGCTTTATCTTTTATGTGTAAAGTATTGTTTTGATTTGATGGTAGATTACTATAAAGAAAACTTAAACGAGGATTTAGGTTGGAGAAGAGGGATAAAAACTTTCTTAGAAATAAGATATAAATTTTTTACTAAATATCCAAATATGCAAAAAATATTTTTTAATACTTTAATAGGGGAACCAAAACATCTTGTTAATGAAATAGCTAATATAAAAAAAGAATTTGATGAATTTACTTTTAACTTTGCTAGAAAAAATATATTAAAGATGAAAATTAGAGAAAATTTAGAAGTTGAAGATATTATAGCTTTTATTGAATTTACTCAAAATGGTTTAAATGAAAAACTACATAAAAAAGTACAGGAAACAGGAGATATAGAAAAAGTATTTGAAGAATATGATGAAAATATAGAAAAATGGTTGGATATATTATTATATGGAATTGTAAAAAATGATTAAAATAAAATTAAATAATAAAAGTTCTTAAAGACTATTACAGATTTTGTAATAGTCTTTATTTTTGTCTTTTAATTTTTAGACTTATTAGTTTAGAAAATAAAAATTAAAATAAAAAGTTTTAATGACTTAAATCATTAAAATAAACAAAAATAAATTGACAAAAATAAAAAAAAGTAGTATATTAAGCTTGTTAAAAATAGACTAAGTAGTTTATAAAAAAAGGAGAAAAAATGATGAAATTTTTATTGATGTTATCTTTTATTTTTGTTGTGGGATGTACCAATAATCAGCCTGTAAAAAATATGGAATTAGAAAAAAATAAACCTAAAATAGAAAATAAAAGTACAAAAAATCCCAAAATTTATATACAAGATATTTCTGTTGCTGAAGCTATATTAACAGCTAGAGAAAGAAATTTAGATTTAGAAATTAAAAGACTAGAAAGTGAAATTTCAACTTTAGATAGAAAAATAGCTTTCAGTAATTTTTTACCCTCAATTAATTTTGGTGGAGGATATACAAAATTAGATGACGATATAAATATTGGGGTAAATACTTACGGACTAGGTAGTTCTTTTGGATTACCTGATATTTTAGGAATGAGAGCAGTGGATAAATCTTTCTATACTTATAGCATAAATGCTCAAGTTCCTATATTTGTTCCATCTACTTGGTATTTATATAGTGCTAGAAAAAAAGGAGAAAATATTTCACAGATTGTGGAGGAGTTAGCAGATAAGATGTTACAGTTACAAGTTATGGGAGAATATTATTATATACTTGCTTTAGAATCAGAAAGAGAAACTTTAGAAAATCAATTAAAATCAGCTAAAGAACTTCAAAGAAAAGTAGAAGTTTCATTAAAAGTTGGCAGTGTATTACCTTGGGAGTTAGAAAAATCAAAAACTTTAGTGGCGACTAAAGAATTTTTATTGGATAAAAATAAAAGAGATTTAGAAATAGCAAAGATGAGTTTAAAAAGAACTTTAAATATGGATATGTCAACAGATATAAGACTACAAAATATAGATACAAATATAAAAAAATTATCCTCTTTAGATGAGTGTATATATAAAGCTATAAATCAAAATGAAAAATTGATAATCATAGAGGAACAAAAAAATATTGGAGAAGATATTAAGAAAATAGCCATATCAAATTTTTTACCTAAGATTATTTTAGGTGGAGGATATGGAAATAATAGTAATGAAATTTTAATGGATTCAGATTTTTTATATGGAAATGTTTCAGGAATTGTAAGTATATTTAATGGATTTAGAAATATTAATGAATATAAAAAAGCAGTAAGAAATCAAAAAATAGGAGAATTAAAATTAGAAAAAGAGTATATGACAACTATTTTAGAAACTGCAAAAGCTTATAAAAATGTAGAAAATGCTCAAGAAATTTTAAAAATAGCCAATATGAATTTTAATTCTGAAAAAGGAAAATTAAAACAGAAAAAAACAGAAAAAAATGTTGATTTAATAGATAATGAGGAATATTACAAAGCTTTAGCTGATTATGAAAAAGCTTTTAGTGATAGAGAAAAAGCAAAATATCAATATGAAATGGCAGTAGGAACATTAAAAATAGTTATGGGAGAAAATCCTTTTGAGGAGGAAGTAAAATAATGAAAAAGAAATTTTTATTAATAGGATTTTTATTAATTTTTATGTTAGGGTGTGAGGAAAGGGAAAGTAAACCTTTGATAAGACCTGTAGAAGTTTACAATGTAGAAAGTATATCCAATGAAATAGTGAAAGAATATCCAGGAATTGTGTCAGCAAAAAATGAAACTTCATTGGCTTTTAAAATTTCTGGTCCTCTTGAAAAACTAAATGTAGAAGTTGGGAGTTTTGTAAAAAGAGGGGATATAATAGGGAAATTGGATAAAAGAGATTATATATTACAAGAGGAGATTTACAAAAATAAGGTGATAATGGCTGAAAGTGGATACAACTCTTCAAAAGCTATTAGTAAAAATGCAAAACAACAATTTGAAAGAATAGAAAAACTTTATAAGACAAAAAATTTACCTAAAAAATCTTATGACGAAGCAGTAGCTAAAGTAAAATCAGCAATAGCTGGAGAAAAAGCCTCTTTTGCTCAATATAAAGAAGCATTAAAAGGATTGGAAAATGCTAAAAATCAACTTAAAGATACAGTGTTGATAGCCCCTTATGATGGATATATAAGTAGTAAATTTTGTGATGAAGGCTCAGTAGTAGGAGCAGGACATCCTATTGTAAAAATTTCATCTTTAGAGAAGAAAAGAATAAAAATAAATATATCAGAAAAAGAGATAAAGGAATTTTCAAAAATAACTAATGGGAAATTTTTGTATAATGGGACAGAGAAAGATATAGAAATTGCTGAAATTGGAAAAGTTAAAGGTATTGTAAATTTAAGTTATCCTGTAGTTTTTAAATTTTTAGAAGATGATATAGATATTCCTGTAGATTCTCAAGGGATAGTAAAAGTAGATTTTGAAAATGAAAAAACTAAAGGAATGATAATTCCTATTGAAGCTATTTTTGAAAAAGATAATCAAACAAAAGTTTGGATTTTCTTAAATGGAGTTGTCAATGAAAAGAATATAAAAATAATTTCTCCTTATTCAGATGGAAAAGTAGTAGTAGAAGGATTAAATATAGGAGATAAAGTAGTTTCAAGAGGAGTTCATGAATTAAGTAATAATCAACAGGTTGAACTTTTAAAATCATTTTCAGAAACAAATGTAGGAAAAGTTTTATAGGTGATTTATATGAAAATGACAGATTATTCAATAAAAAATACAACAGTTATAAGATTTTTAGTTTTTGTATTGCTTATAGGTGGAATTTTTTCTTATATTAAACTTGGAAAATTAGAAGACCCAGAATTTAAAATAAAAGAAGCTTTAGTAATTACTCTTTATCCACAGGCAGATGCTCATACTGTGGAACTAAATGTCACAGATAAAATAGAGGAAGCACTAAATAAAATTCCTAACATAGATTATCTTCAAAGTGTTTCAAAACCAGGATATTCAGAGGTAAAAATTAAATTAGATGAGGGAATAGATAGTGATGAGGTAGAACAATATTGGGATAATGTAAGAAGAAAAGTTTCTGATGCTCAATTAAATTTACCTTTAGGAGTTGTTCCAAGTATTGTATTAGATGATTATGGGGCTGTTTATGGAATGTTTTTAGCAGTTACAAGTGATGGTTATACTTATTCAGAATTAAAAAGATATACTGAATATATAACTAAAGAATTAAATTCTATAAAAGGAATAGCTCAAGTGGCCCAATTTGGAAAACCTACAGATGCCATTGAAGTTATAATAGATAGAGAGAAAATAAATTCAATGGGAATAAGTGATAAAAGTATAAGTTTAACTCTTTTATCTCAAAATCTTATTACAGGTGGAGGAACTATTGATTATGGAGATTTGAGAGTAAATTTAAGATTAAATAATGAAATAAAAACAATGGAAGAACTTGGTGAGTTAGTAATTTTTTCTAAAAAATTACCAAATGGAACAGATGAAATTGTAAGATTAAAGGATATAGCACAGTTAAAAAGAGATTATGTAAGACCTATAAATCAAAAGATGTATTACAATGATAAAATGGCAATGGGAATTTCTCTTTCTCCTGTTACAGGAACAAATGTTGTAGAAACTGGAAAATTAATTGATGAAAAAATAGAAGAGTTAAAAGAAAAATTACCTGTGGGAATTAATATAGAAAAAATTTATTATCAACCAGATTTAGTAACTTCTGCAATAAATAATTTTGTATTAAATCTTATAATGTCAGTAATAACAGTTGTAGGAGTATTACTTCTTACAATGGGAATGAAAAGTGGACTTATAATAGGAAGTGGATTAGTTCTCTCAATATTGGGAACTTTAATTTTTATGTATATTTTAAAAATAGATATGCAAAGAGTTTCATTAGGTTCTTTTATTATAGCAATGGGAATGTTAGTAGATAACTCAATAGTTATTGTAGATGGTGTATTGGTAAATAGAAATAAGGGAATGGAAATGGAAGATGCCTTAAAAGAAGCTTGTTATAAACCAGCTCTTCCACTTTTAGGAGCTACAATTATAGCTGCTATAGCTTTTATGCCATCATATTTTATGCCAACATATGCTGGAGAATATGTGAGCTCAGCCTTTTTAATAATAGGAATTTCTCTTATGTTAAGTTGGTTTTTATGTCTTACTCAAACACCTGTATATTGTAAATTATATTTAGAAAATGAACCTATAAAAAAAGAAAGTAAAAAAGAAAAAAGATTTTATAAAAAATGTCATAGATTATTGTATGCTTTATTGAGAACAAGAAAAACAACTTTAACAATATTATTAGGGGCTTTTGTAGTTTCTTGTATAATGTTTTTTGGAATACCTAGAACATTTTTCCCAGACTCTGATAAAAAAGGATTTACTATTAATATGTGGGCACCTGAGGGAAGTAAAGTAGAAGTTGTTGAAGAGAAAGCTAAAGAGTTAAGTGAGTATTTAAGAACAGATGAAAGGGTAAAAGATATAACAATAACTGTTGGAGCTTCTCCAGCAAGATATTATATAGCTACATTACCAGAGATGCCAAATCCATCTTTTGCCCAATTAATAATTAATGTGGAAAAAACAAAAGATGTTGATATAGTAGGAAAAAAAGCTATGGATTATGCTCAAAAAAATATTATAGGAGTTACAACCAGTGTAAAAAAATATCCTAATGGAATTCCAACACAATATCCAATAGAGATTGCTTTTGCTGGTCCAGACCCAAAAGTTTTAAAAGAACTTTCCAATAAAGCTATAAATATAATGAAAAAATATCCAGAGGTTCTCAATATAAAAACAAACTGGAGAAATAAAATTTTAACTTGGGAGGGAGATTATTCAAAAATAAATGGAAAAAGAGCTAATATTTCACCTTTAGATATCAGTACTTCTCTTATGAGAACAACAGATGGATTACCTATTGGAAAATTAAAAGAAAATGATAACTTAGTAACAGTAGTTTTAAAAGAAAATGATGGAAATAAAAAAAATCAAATAGATAATCTAGAACAAACACCAATTTGGGGATTAAATCTTTCTTCTGAACCTCTATCTTCTGTGATTGAAAATAGTAAATTAACTTATGAAGAGGGGCAAGTATTGAGAAGAAATAGAGTGAGAACTATGATTGTTCAATGTGATGTTCCTATTGGAGTTAATGCTGAAGAAGTTAGAAGTAAGTTTAATAAAGAAATTGAAAAAATAGATTTACCAAAAGGATATAAGATGTATTGGCTAGGAGAATATTATGAACAAGATAAAAATAATATGGCTCTAATGAAAGCTGTACCTGTACCAGCACTTATGATGTTGATAATTTGTATATTGTTATTTGGTAGTGTGAAAATAGCAACTTTGATATTCTTGAGTTTACCACTAGCAATGATAGGAATTGCTCCAGGACTTATAATAACAGGAAAAACTTTTGGATTTATGTCCATAGTTGGATTTATATCTCTTTCAGGAATGATGATAAAAAATATAATAGTATTGGTTGATGAGATTAATTATGAAATTGATATATTGAAAAAAGATAAATTCACAGCTCTTATTGATTCAGCTATAAGTAGAATAAGGTCAGTAGGACTTGCTGCTCTAACAACAATTTTTGGTATGATTCCTTTACTTTGGGACCCATTATATAAAGATATGGCAGCAACAATAATATTTGGACTTTTTGCTTCTACAATTCTTACATTATTTATTTTTCCTGTTATTTATAGTGTAGTTTATAATATAAAACCAAATTTAAGATTAAAAAAATATTCAAGATTATTTGGAGGAAAAAATGTCTAGAAAAATAGTTTTTTATAAAAAGAAAATCTTTAATAAAGCCTTTGAAATTTTTTTAGAAGAGGGAATGGACAAGGTTACAGCTAGGAATATAGCCAAGATTGTGAATTGCTCAACAACTCCAATTTATAGTTACTATCAATCAATGGAAGAATTGAAGAAAGAATTGATAAATCATCTGCTTGAGGTGATTAAAAAATATACTGATTATTCCTACACAGAAAATGAATATATAAATCAAAGTATAGGATTTTGTAGATTTGCCAAAGAAAGAAAAAAGATATTTTTATCAATTCATAGAGATAAGGAGTTTTTAGAAAATATTATTTTAAATTTTTCTAAAAAAGATGAAAATTATAATTTGGAAAATTGGTGGATTTTTGTTTATGGATATTCGGTACTTATAGGTAATTCATATATATCTCCAGATTTAGACGAAATAAAAAATACTTTAATAACAAATCAAAATATTATTTTAAAGAAAAATGAAATTAATTGATTTTTTCTATTTTTTATAGTAGAATATAATTACTCTTTACAACTAATTTTTACATATTTGGGGAAATTATGAAATATATTTTAAAGGGGTAAGAGGAAATATATGGAATTGAAATTATTTTTTGATGAAAACACTGAGAATAAAATTATTCTTGGAGAGCTAATCGAAGATAAGTATAAAGAAGAAAAAGTTTTTACTAAAAAATATAATAGGGAGGTATATCTATTAAAAATAGATAATACTGATTATGTTTTAAAAAAAGAAGTTTTTAAAGGACCTTTTGCACTAAAAAATAAAATAAAAATGATGTATAAAAATATAAAAAAATTAAGAGAAAAGGGATTTGAGAATACTTATAATGTAAAAGTAATAGCAGAAGAAAAAGTACATCCATTTCTTAAAAATATATACTATGTTACTGACTATATAAAAGGAGATACCCCTAAAAGTAAAGAGGATTTTGAAGAGGTAATGCAACTTATAGTTAAATTACATGAATTGGGACATTACCATGGGGATTGTAAACCAGAGAATTTTGTAAAGACTGAAGATGGAAAAATGGTAATGATAGATAGTAAATTTAGAAGAGCTATTTTTAGTAAGCTTGGAATGTATAAAGATGTTTTGAGATTACAAAGATTTTCAGACAATAGTTTGGATTTAAATAAATATTTTAGAAAATACAAAAGACATTTTTTATACTATATAGCTATCTTATTAATTTATAGAAGAGATATTTTTAGAAGAAAAAATGATTTTTGGAAAAAAGTATTATAAATTGAATAAAATAAAAAAAGCACGATTATTTCGTGCTTTTTTTATTAAAATTTATATAAGTCCAATGGCATATTCTACAAATAATGCTACAATTACAACTAATAAAGATACAATAAATCCATGTATCATAGGAGAAGTACCAGACTTTCTCATTTCTCTAAAGCTTGTATTAAGTCCAATAGAAGCAAGAGCAGCAACCATTAAAAATTTACTTGATTCTTTAAGAAAATTTGAAAGTGAAGAAGGAATTATTCCAAAACTATTTATAATAGCTAAACCTATAAATCCAAAAATAAACCAAGGGAAAATAGTTAAAACATATGATTTTGTTTTTACACTAGCTTCAGCATTAACATTTTCTTTTTGTTTTAAACGCATATTGATAACAGCAAAAATAATAACAACAGGAATTATAGATAAAGTTCTAGTAAGTTTTACCATTGTAGCAAAATCTCCAGCAGCTTCACTAAAAGCATATCCAGCAGCCACAACACTAGAAGTATCATTAACAGCAGTACCAGCCCATAAACCATAGGCAATATCAGATAATCCCATCCATTTTCCAATTATAGGGAATAAAATAATCATAACCATATCGAAAATAAATGTAGCTGACATAGCATAAGCAATATCACTATCTTTTGCATCTATAACAGGAGATATAGCAGCAATAGCTGAACCACCACATATACCAGTTCCTGCTGAAATAAGATTAGAAAGTTTCCAATTTAGTCCTAATAATTTTCCAATTACATATCCTCCACCAAAACATGTAAACAAAGTAAATAACATTATAGTTAAAGACATTTTTCCAATATTAACAACAGTTCCAATACTTAAAGAAGCTCCTAATAATATAATGGCAAATTTTAAAATTTTCTTAGAAGTAAATTTTAAACCTACTTGAATTAATTCAGTTGGTTGATAAAAATGATTGATAGCCATTCCTATAAAAAGAGCAATAACTGAAGCTCCTACTAAGTGGATAGGTAATAAGTCTTCTAAATATTTAGAAACCCCTGCAATTATTAAAGAAAAAATAAATCCTGGTAATATTTTTGTGATATTTTTCATAAGTTCCTCCTGATATTTTTTATAGATTGATTTTAACATAGAAAAATGATAAAATCTAATAATCATTTATTATATATTGATAATAAAATTTTATTAATGGTGATGAAGATGTTAGATTATAGAATGATAACTTTTTTAAAACTATGTGAAAAAATGAATTATAGATTGACAGCAGAGGAGTTACATATGACACAGCCAGCAGTCACTCAACATATTCATTATTTAGAAGAGGAGTATAATTGTAAACTTTTTAATTATGACAAAAAGAAGTTAGAAAAGACAGAGAGTTGTCTTATATTAGAAGAGTATGCAAAATCAGCTTATTATAATCATATAAAAATAAAGGAGATTATAAATTCTGAGAAAAAAATAAAAATAAGAATGGGAGTAACAAAAACAATAGGGGAATTTGTAATAAATGAGAAAATAAGAAAGATGTTTGAAAATATTAATTATGATTTTTCTTTAGTAATTGATAACACAAAAAAATTATTGGAACTTTTAGAAAAAAATCAATTAGATTTTGTTTTGGTAGAGGGAATTTTTGATAAAAATAAATATGAATATGAGCTTTATAAAAAAGATGAATTTATAGGAATTTGTAGTAAAAAGCATAGATTTTTTAATAAAGAAGTGAAGATAGAAGAATTATTTGATGAAAATATTATAATAAGAGAAAAGGGCTCTGGAACTAGAGCTATTTTAGAACAAATTTTAGAAAATAAAAATTTTTCATTGAATTCTTTTAAAAAACAAATTTCTATAAGTAATTTTTCTTTGATAGGGGAGTTTGTACAAGAAAATTTAGGGATATCTTTTGTCTATGAATCATTTACAAAAAAATATAAAGATATAGGAAGATTCTTTTTAAAAGAAAAAATAGAGAGGGAATATAATTATGTAACTTTGAAAAATACTTTTGCAAAAAATTATATAGAAATTTTTAAGAATATATAAATAAAAAAGAGGGTTGTTATATGAACCCTCTTATATGTTTATTTTTTCTTATTTTTTCTATTAACTCTTATAACAAACCATACAATAATTCCTATACTAACAGGTAACATTGCAAGGTTAGCAATAGCTAAAGGACTCATAATTTACCCCCTTTTTTAAAGATTAGGAATGCTCCAATCAATTTCCTTTTCTCCTAAAGATTTTAAGATTTCATTAACTTTTTTAAAGTGGCCACAACCAAAAAATCCACGGCTAGCAGAAAGAGGACTTGGATGAACTCCCTCAATTATAAAATGTTTTTTATTTGTAATAAGTTTTTTCTTAGATTTTGCATTATTTCCCCAAAGGATGAAAATCACAGGAGAATCTTTTTCGTTTAGAAGTTCAATAATTCTATCTGTAAAAATCTCCCAACCTTGTCCTTTATGAGAATTTGCTTGTCCCTCACGAACTGTTAAAACAGTATTTATCATAAGGATACCTTGTTTAGCCCAAGAAACCAAATAACCATTATTTGGAGGTTTTATTCCCAACTCATTTTCAATCTCTTTATACATATTTTTTAATGATGGTGGTGGAGTGATGCCAGGTTTTACAGAAAAAGCAAGTCCATGGGCTTGTCCCTCTCCATGATAGGGGTCTTGCCCTAATAATAAAACTTTTGTGTCTTTGTAACTAGAAAGTTTTAGAGCTGAAAAAATATCATTCATATTAGGATAGATAGTTTGAGTTTTATATTCATTTACTAAAAAACTTCTTAATTTTTGATAATACTCTTTTTCAAATTCAGGTTTTAATAATTCATCCCAATCATTTCCAATATTTATCACAAAATCACAACCTTTCATAAAATTTTATAGAGAAAAATCTTTTTTAGTATCTACAATATTTCCACACTCTGGAATTATTTTTTTCATTCCACAACCTAAGCAACCAAGTCTACAGTCATGTGATAATGTTTGAGCCTTAGCTCTTTCATATTCTCTTCTTAAAAATTCCTTTGAAACTCCAATATCAATAATATCCCAAGGAAGAGTTTCATCAAAACTTCTTTCTCCAAGATAATAATCAACACTTAATCCAAGTTCATTTAAAGCTTCCATCCATAAATTGTAGTTATCTCTATAATCATCTAATTTAACACCTTTTTTGAAAGCTAATTCTATTAAATCACCAGTTTTACTATCCCCTCTAGAGATTAATCCCTCTAATAAAGATTTTTTAGGTGGATGAATTTTTAAAGCTACACCTTTTAAACCTGTAAATAATCCTTTTAAGAAATTATGTTTTTCTACCATTTCATCCATAGACATTTGTTTACACCATTCAAAAGGAGTATGAGGTTTTGGTACAAAGTTAGAAACACTAGCAGTAATATTTATTCTTTTATCTATACTTCTACACATTTGAGAAACTTTTTTAACAAGCTCATAAATTCCTTGTACATCTTCCATAGTTTCAAAAGGAAGTCCAATCATAAAATAGAATTTTAATGACATCCAACCAGCTCTTACAGCAGCTTCAGCAGTTGCCATAATTTCATCTTCAGTAACACCTTTATTTATAATATCTCTCATTCTTTGACTTCCAGCTTCTGGAGCAAAAGTAAATCCTGTTCTTTTTCCTCCACTTATAATTTCAGCAACTTTAACAGAATGAGGATTCATTCTAAGAGATGGAAGAGAAACTCCAACACTATCACAAGAATATTTTGATTTTATACCACTGATAAGAGAATCAATATTTGTATAGTCACTACTACTTAAAGAAGAAAGAGAGATTTCTGAATGTCCTGTATTTTCTATTAATTTTGAAACAAGTTCTATGTTTTTTTCTAAACTTCTTTCTCTAACAGGTCTATATACAATTCCAGCTTGACAGAATCTACAACCTCTTGTACAACCTCTTTGAATTTCAGCAGTAGCTCTATCGTGAACTATTGCCATATAAGGTATAAGTTGTTCATCATATAAATCACATTTATTTAAATCTCTTACAATAGCTCTTTGAACTTTTTTATTTTTATCATGTAAACTAGGAATATAAATTCCTTGAAGATTAGAAAGAGCTTGTAATTTTTCAGCCTTTGTTTTTCCTTTTGTAGCCACTAAAATTCTAGCAAGTTCAGGCATATTTTCCTCGCCGTCACCAACCATTAGAAAGTCTACAAATTTTTCAAGAGGAGCTGGGTTCATAACACAAGTACCTCCAGCCATTATAAGAGGATATTCCTCTCCTCTTTCCTCTCTTCTTAAAGGAATTCCTCCAAGAGAAAGAGCATTTAACATATTTGGATAACACATTTCATAAGAAAGAGAAAATCCAACTACATCAAAATCTCTAAGCTCACTTTTAGTTTCTAGAGAAAACATAGGGATATTATTTTTTCTCATAATATCTTCCATATCATCCATAGGCATGAAACCTCTTTCTAAATAGAAACCAGGAACTTTATTCATAAGAGTATATAAAATTTTAATTCCTAGATTTGACATTCCAACTTCATATATATCTGGAAACACAAGACACATATTACTTGTCCATGTATCTTTGTGACAACTGTTTATTTCATTTCCAAGATATTGAGCTGGTTTTTCAACTGATAAAAGATATTTACTTATATTTACTTTCATTATTACCTCTTTATATTATTTATCATCTAATTGTTGGAAAATTTTCATATTTTCATCATAATATTTATCGTGATGATGTTTTGCTAATATCCCAACATTTAAGTTTATATTTTTTAATTTTTCGTAGGAGAGGTTAGGATGATTCTCTAGCTCCTTATCTCCTACTAAAACTTTTTTTATTCTTTTAAATAAAGAAAAATTTTTCTTTCCACAATCGTGAAGAAGAGCAAGTTTTTGATAATCTTTATTATTTCTTAATATTTCATTTTTTAAAATTAATTTGAGTAAATTAAAAGAGTGAATTTTTTCATACCTACTCATTTTGTTAAAAATTTCAAACTCTTCTGAAGTTAAAATTTCTTTTACTAAAAGATTATTTTTTTCATCATATTTGCAAAATAAGTATGTATAAACTTGCTTCACTCTAGATAAAATCATATTCCCTCACAATAACATTTCCAAGAGATTTTTTTAATTTTTTGATATTAGAACCATTTTTACCTATAACTTCACCTTTTTTAGAAGGATTAACATATAGAAGATAAGTATCTCCTAAAGAATTTTTTTCAATCTTTTCTACATTATCAATTTTTAAATCATCAACTTCTGTAAAAATATTATTTAATAATTCATCTTCTAAAATTATACTGTGAAGTTTTAGATATTTTCCAGGTAGTGGAGTTTTGTCTCCTGTAAGAATAAACCCACTTGTTATTCTAACCTGTTTTGGCATAAATGAATCTCCTAAAAAAATAAGTTGCCCATTTTCATAAGTAATCTCCACAGTTCTAATGTGTTCTTTAAGATTTTCCCCTTTAGAATCAGTAAATATACTTACATCATAAGTACCACTGTATTCACTACAAAGATTTTTAATCTCCTCTTCAGAACGAGTTATTAATTTTTTAGGATATTGATATATATATTTTCGTTGTTTTACATAATCAGGGAAAACGAGATTTGGAAAAGTTTTTCGATAACGAGTTATTTTCATTTCCCCCTTAGCTAAGTTGTTGAATTCAGATATTATTTTCTGAATATCTCTGCTGAAAGTACTACTAACATAAAGACAATTACTTCCGGAAACTTTAGCATCTGTCCTTCCTCCTTGTTGGATACCTTTAGCCCATGTAAAGCCTAAAGAGTTCATAAGATTTTTAAACTGACCTTTTACACTTTTTTTATTTGTAACTTCATCAAAAGAGTCGAAATACTTCCCTTGATAAAAAATATCAAATATATAACCGATTTTATTAGTTTTTTCTAAAGCTCTTATATCCATATTTCTCTCTTTCAAAATAAAATACACATGCATTAAATTATAGCATAAAATCTTTGATTTCACAAGATTATTTATACCATTTTTGTTTCAAAATTGTTCCTTTATTAGAGTATTGAATCTCTTTTTCTATTTCTCCCTCTTGATTAAATTCTTTCCATATACCAGTCTTTTTATGCTTAGTAAGATTTCCAACCTCTTTAATTTTTCCATTGTTCCAATAGACAATATATCTTCCAGTACCATCTATAATTTCACTTGTATCAAAAAGAAGTCCATTTTTGTTATACCACTCAATATTTCCATCTAATTTTCCATCTTTAAAGGGAAAAATAGAACGGATATTTCCATTAGGATAATATGTAATTTGGTCGCCTACTTGTTTTCCAGCTAAGAAATATTTTCTCATTCCAATATTTCCATCATCTCCAAACCAAATTTGAGCTCCATCAAGAAGTCCATTTTTATATTCTTCAAAATATAGAAGGTGACCTATATATCTACTTGTAAAGACTCCAGTAAAAGGAGTAGTTTCTCCAGCTACATAAGCTAATTTTCCCTTATAAACTTTTTTTTCAATATTCACTTCTCTTAAGGATTTATTTAATTCTTTTTCAGATTGTAAAACAATTTCTGTATTTGTTTTTAGATTATTTACTCTATTAGTAGATGTACATCCTACAACTAATGAAAGGATAATTAAAAGTAAAAATTTTTTCATAAAATCTCCCTATACTTTAATATTTTTAGAATATTATAACATAAAATTTAGAAAAATAAAAAAATAATATAGAAAAATTTCTGTATATGAAGTATAATTTGATATCACTAGAATTCTTTTATAGGAGGTAAAAAAATTAGGACTATAAATATTTTAGATGAAAAAGTTTCAAATATGATAGCTGCTGGTGAAGTGGTAGAAAGACCAGCTAATATGATAAAGGAGCTTTTAGAAAACTCTATAGATGCTAAAAGTACAGAGATTTCAATCAACATAAAAAATGATAACAGATATGTAAAAATAAGTGATAATGGGATAGGAATGTCTAAGGAAGATTTATTACTTTGCATTGAAAGACATGCAACAAGTAAAATTTCTACCAAAGAGGATTTATTTAATATAATGACTTATGGGTTTAGGGGAGAAGCACTTTCTTCAATAAGTTCAGTTTCAAAAATGACTATTTCTTCAAAAGATAAAGATAGTGAAATGGGAACTATGTTAACTTCTTTAGGAGGGAAGATAACTAATATTCAAGAAATTTCAAGAGGTGTAGGAACAGAAATAGAGGTTAAAGATTTATTTTTCAATACTCCAGCAAGACTTAAATTTTTGAAAAAAGAGGTTACAGAGTTTAGAGCCATAAAAGATGTGGTGTTGTTAGAGGCTTTAGCAAATCCAAATGTTTCAATAACTCTTTTAAATGAAGGAAAAGAAGTATTAAGAACAAGTGGAAGAGGGATGAAAAATACAATCCTTGAAATTTTTGGAAAATCTACTTTAGAAAATTTAGTATCTTTTCCATTGGGATTTTTAGGAAATATATCTCTTAATCGTTCTAACAAAGATTTTATATTTATTTTTATAAATAATAGACCTGTAAAATCACAAATTATAGAAAATGCTTTGATTGATGGATATTATACAAAACTTATGAAGGGGAGATACCCTTTTGCAATTTTATTTTTGGAGTTAGACCCAAAAGATGTAGATGTAAATGTGCATCCTACTAAAAAAATAGTTAAATTTTCTGATGAAGAGTATATATATAATTATGTTTATGATGAGGTAAACAAAAAACTTTTTGGTGATGATGATTTTATAGCTCCAGTAATAAAACCAGAAACTAATGAGAATTTTTTAAATATAAAAGATTTTCAAAAGGAGGTAATTCAAGCTGAAAAAATATCTCTAGACCTTTCAAAACCAAAAGAAGAAAAAAGAGAAAAAGAAGATTTTCAGGAGAGCTTTAAAGAGGAAAAATTTAGTGTTAGAGAACCTATTGCTGAACCAAAAATTCAAAATATTACAGAAGAAAAAACTTTGGAAATAAATAAAGATTTTGAAAAAAAAGAAAAAAATTTAAAAAAAATCTTTCCAAATAACGAAAAAATTGATACACTAGAAGGTAGAGAAAAGGAAAAATCTGTAGAAAAAATTCAAAGGAAACATTACAAAATAATAGGTCAATTAAATGATACATACATTTTGATAGAAAGGGATAATAACCTAGAAATATATGACCAACATATAATTCATGAAAGAATATTGTATGAGAAATATAAAAAGGCTTATTATAACAAGGAGATATCAATTCAACATCTTTTAGTACCTATAAAATTTAAAGTTTCTAATAAAGAGAGAGAAATTGTAG
This sequence comes from Fusobacterium sp. FSA-380-WT-3A, assembly GCF_012843705.1. Lineage (NCBI taxonomy): Bacteria > Fusobacteriati > Fusobacteriota > Fusobacteriia > Fusobacteriales > Fusobacteriaceae > Fusobacterium > Fusobacterium sp. FSA-380-WT-3A. Next base: position 38,919 of record NZ_JABAFQ010000004.1, read on the forward strand.
AAGAAAATATAGAAATTTTAAAAAGTTTTGGATTTGATATTGATTTTTTTGAAAAAAATGATATTCTTGTAAGAGGGATACCAAATTTCAAAATTTTATGTAGTGTTGAAGAGTTAGTAAAAAATATTATAGAAGATTTAAAAAACTCAAGAATTAAAAATTCTCTTTTAGAGGAAAGTATAATAATGACATCATGCAAAGGGGCAATAAAAGCAAATCAAAAATTATCTTTTGAAGAGATGGAAATCCTTTTAGATAAACTATTTGAGATTGAAGAATACACTTGTCCTCATGGACGTCCAATTTTATTGAAACTTTCTTTAAAAGATATAGAAAAACATTTTGGAAGATTAGGGAGTAAATAAGGAGCTACTTTGAATATAAACATTATTTGTGTAGGAAAAGTAAAGGAAAAATATATTTTAGATGGAATAGGGGAATTTTCTAAGAGAATGCAAGCTTTTGGGAAGTTTAAAATAATTGAGTTAAAAGAGTTTGGAAATGACTCTGACAGAGGTGGTTCTATAGAAAAGGAATCTAAAAGTATATTTGAAACTTTAGAAAAAAATAAAGGTTATAATATATTACTAGATATACAGGGAAAAAATATATCTTCTGAAGATATGGCTAAGGAGATAGAAAATATTTGTATAAAGGGATATAGTACCATTAATTTTATAATAGGTGGTTCTTATGGAGTATCTGATGAATTAAGAAAAGAAGCAGATTTTAGATTGAGTTTTTCAAAAATGACTTTTCCACATCAACTGATGCGTCTTATATTGTCTGAACAAATTTACAGATGGTTTAGCATAATTAATAATACAAAATATCATAAATAAAAGTTTAACTTAGGAGGGATTTTTATGTTTTTACCTGGAGATTACTTTACAGGAAGGGTTCTGGGAGATGAGATTGAATTTGAAATTGTAGCTACATTAACTTATGAAAATGATGATTATGTAATTGCAGAAAGTAGTGACGAAGAAAAATATGTCTTTTTAGCAAATGATGAAGAAGATTTAGAGCATATTGATGACGAAGACCAAGTTGAAGAAATCTTAGAATACTGGGAAGAAGAGTATGGTGATGAGAAAGAAGATATCGGAGATTGGGAAGATGATGAGTATTATGATAGAGAAGATACTCGTAATTCAAGAGAAAGATTTGATAATGAAGATTACCATGATGAAGAGGATTATTAATGAAAGTTCTTTTAAAACTAAAGACTTTGGAAAATCAACAAAGTTTAATTGAAAAAGAGATAAAAGCTTTAAAAAAAATTGATGGCAATCAAATAGAATACATTTATATAGATGAACTTGGAAGAAATATTATAAAGCTTTTTGAGGATTCTGTTATAATAGAGAGGGTTGGAAATACTAAAACTTCTCTGATATTAAAAAAGAATTTGGAAACAAAATTTAGATATATAAATCAATATCTAAATGTAGAATTAAGTTTATTCACTAGAAAACTAGAGATTCATCCAAAGGGTTTTGTGACAGAATATACAATCTATCAAGGAAAAGAAGAAATTAATAAAATCTTTATTTCTATAGAAGAAATATAGGAGGATTAATGAAAAAATTTATATTTATTGCTATTTTAGTAAACCTTTTTTATAGTTGTCAAAATTTAACTTCTTTAAATGGAGGTTATGGAAGAATACCTGAACTTAATATGCAAGTTGAAAAAGATAAGATGCTTTCACAAGAAAAGTTTTTCTTAAGTGATTCTGGAATTGCTTATTTCTTAGATATAGTATCTAGTAATATAAGAAATAACACAACTAGAACATATATGGATGGAAATGCTTTTGATTTATATTTGGGAGAATATATAGCAATACCTACTACTGCTTATAATTTTACAGTTATTGCAACACCTAATGTAAATTCTTATGATGCTTTCATAAGAGGTGGAGTATTTTATTTTAGAAGTTTATATCAAGGAAAATTTGGTTTTGTTTTAGAAAAATATGGAGAAAATCCTCAAACTATTGTTATCAATAACAAAGCTCGTTACCAAATTTCAGCTTTTGATTTAAATAATGTTATAAATAAAAATGTTGAAGAGAAAGATATAGGAAAATTAAAAAATAGTGTCCAAGCTTTTAAAATTTTATTCCCAGAAAGTTCAAGAGTAAAAGATGCAAGTTTTGCTCTATTTAATCAAGGGGTAACAAATAATGATAGACAAGTTGTATCTAGTGAGGCTACTTTCTTAGAGGAAAATTGCAAATTATCTTCTGAAGAAAAAATAAAAGTTTTATTAGGTAGAGAGAAAGTTTTAAATAATGACTACAGTTTATCAAAAATTTATTTTAACTTTAAAGAAAATACTATAGAGTTAAATGAAGTTGTAAAAAATGATATAATAAAAAGAGGAAGACCAACAGCTGAAGAGTTAAGATTTTTAGAGGAATATTATGCAATAAAACCTAGTAGAGAATTAGCTAACTCTTTAGGAGTTTTCTATTTTAGAAGTGGAAATATTTCAAAGGGAACTCACTATTCAGAAAATAAAGGTGGCTTATTACCAGCACCTTTAAAAAATGATTTTACTGAAACTATAATAAATAGTACAACAGGAGGAAATACTACAGAAACTCCAGAAAATACTACAGAAACAACTACACCAGTAGAAGAAAATCAAAATTTAGAGTACAATACTTTTATATCTGATTATGACAAAGGTTTGACTTATTACAATAATGAGGATTATGCAGAAGCAATTTTAGTTTTAGAAAAGATTATTCCTCAAGCAAAAGTAGAATATAAAGAGACACAAGATTTATATTTCTTGCTTGGAAACTCTTATTATGTTACAGGAAATCAAGATAAGGCTAGAGAGTATTTAGAGAAAGTAACTTTAGAGAATAATAAATATCCAGAAGCTCAATATAAGTTAGGAGATGTATATTTCAAAAAAGGTGAGAGAGCAAAAGCTATTAAAACTTTTGAAGATGTAAGTAAAAACTATAACTCTACAGTGTGGGGTAGAAAAAGTATTATATATTTAAGAAGTTTAAAATAGTTATTGAATGATTAAGGATTAAAATAAAATTTAATATAAAAGGAGAAAAGTTAATGAAAAGATATGCTGATTTTGTTGCTGAAGACCGTCTTTTAGCAGAACAATGGCAAAAAATTGCTGAAATAAAAGAATTAGGATTTGACCCATTTGGAAAGAAATTTGATAAAGAATTTATGATAGGGGAAATATTAGATAAAGAAGTTCCAGCAGAAGATGCAGAGGTAAAACCAGTTTATAGAACAGCTGGAAGAATAATGGGATATAGAATTCAAGGAAAAGCAGGATTTGCTCATTTAGAGGACCAAACAGGAAGAATACAATTCTATGCTAGAAAAGATGCTTTTGAAGATGAAAAAGTATGGGAATTAATAAAAAAATGTGGTGTAGGAGATATTGTAGGAATAGAAGGAACTCTATTTGTTACAAAAACAGGAGAAAAAACTTTAAGAGTTAGTAAATTTACTTTACTTTCTAAAAATGTAAAAGCTTTACCTGAAAAATTTCACGGTTTAACAGATATTGAAACTAGATATAGAAAAAGACATGTAGACTTAATAATGAATAGAGAAGTTAAAGATACATTTATAAAAAGAACTAGAATTATAAGTGAGATTAGAAACTTCTTAAATGCTAAAAATTTCTTAGAAGTTGAAACTCCAATGTTACACCCAATCGTAGGTGGAGCAGCTGCAAAACCATTTATAACTCATCACAATGCTTTAGATATGCCACTATATTTAAGAATAGCTCCTGAGTTATACTTAAAAAAATTAATAGTTGGTGGATTTGATAGAGTATATGAAATCAATAGATGTTTTAGAAATGAAGGAATTTCTACAAGACACAATCCAGAATTTACATCAATAGAATTATATATGGCTTATGCTGATTATGAATCTATGATGGATTTAACAGAAGATATTATTAAACATGTTGCTATGAAAGTTTTAGGAACTTTACAAGTTCAATACAATGGAAAAGATTTAGATTTATCTAAATTCCACAGAGTTCATATGGTAGATATGATAAAAGAGGTTACAGGAGTTGACTTCTGGAAAGAGATGACTTTTGAAGAGGCTAAAGCTATTGCTAAAGAGCACAATGTAGAAGTTTTACCTCATATGACTGGTGTAGGACATATTATAAACCAATTCTTTGAAGAAAAATGTGAAGACAAAGTTACTCAACCAACATTTATTTATGGACATCCAGTAGAAATATCTCCACTTTCAAAAAGATTCCCTAATGACCCAAGATTTACAGAAAGATTTGAGTTATTTATTGATTCAAGAGAATATGCAAACGCTTTCTCTGAGTTAAACGACCCAGCTGACCAAAGAGGAAGATTTGAAGCTCAAATAGAAGAAGCAGAACTTGGAAATGATGAAGCTACTCCAGAAATTGATGATACATTTATCGAAGCTCTAGAAGCAGCTTTACCACCTACAGGAGGACTTGGAATAGGAATTGATAGACTTGTAATGCTTTTAACAGGAAGCCCTACAATTAAAGATGTAATCTTATTCCCTACTTTAAAAAATCTTAAATAATTAAATATTATTATAAAAATAAAAGGAGTTGTTAAAACTCCTTTTTATTTTTTTGATGAAAACTTAAGAAAATATCTTGAGTTTTTATCTAAAATCAGAGAGAATTATATTCTTTTCTTTTTTACTTAATTCTATTAAATCTTCACTAAATCCCTCTTTTGAAAATAATATAAAATATTCTTCTCTGATATTATTATTCCATTTTACTTTTTTACTTTTTTCTTTTAAAGCTAATAAAACACTTAATCCAACTTTTTTAGTAGACCATTTACATTCTCCGAAAAGAATTTCTTTTTCTCCTATACCAACAATGTCTATTTCTTCATTATTATCCCACCATCTACCAAGTTTTTTTATAAGAAAAGGAATATTGTTATTAGTAAAAATACTTTCTCTTGCTAAATCTTCGTAAGTTTTAGACACCCATAAATTAAATTCAGTTTTTATTTTTTCTAATGGATACATTAAATTTTCAATTTCTAAATAACTTTGATAAGGATATACATAACTAAACCAGAATTTTAAATAGTTATCTTTTATCTTATATAATCCTTTTTTTCCATTTTCTATACTTTCAGTAATAGGAACTTCTTTTTCTAATATTTCTAAATCTATCATCTTTGTTATATACGAAGTTATACCACTTGAGTTTATACCTAACTGAGAACATATAGAAGATAATTTTGTATTTCCTAAGGCTATTGAATTGAGTATAGAAAAATATCTTGATAAATCATTTATTTCTTCTTGTAGTAAAAATTTAGGTTCTGAATAAAGAAAATTATCTTTATTAAATATATTATTTTCTATATTCCATAATGGAGTTTCCTCTCTATCGAATTCTAAAATATATTTAGGAACTCCACCAGTTATAGAATAAAATTCTATTAATTCTTTTGTGGTTTTTTCTTTAAAAAACTCTTTATAATAGTCAAAGCTAATAGGTTGTAATTTAATTTGAGAAGTTCTTCTTCCATATAGAGGGCTATTATATGATAAAACTTCTGAATACATCATAGATATTAATGAACCACATAATATAATCATAATGTTTTTATTGCTAATTTTTTCATCATATATTCTTTGAAAGATGGAAGAAAACTTTTTGTTTATAAGACATAAATATTGAAATTCATCTATAACTAAAATAAATTTTTCATTATTAACTTTATTTAAAAAATAATCAAAAAGAGTATCCCAATCAGGAATATCTATTTTTTTAAAAAAATCATCATTAAATTGTTCGGCTAATTGATTTTTAAACCTTTTAATTTGGATATTTTCATTTTGTTTGTCAGCAAAGAAGTAAAAAGCATTTTTATCTTTTATAAATTCTTTTATAAGAGTAGTTTTTCCAGTTCTTCTTCTACCATATAATACAACAAAACTTTTTTCTTTTTTATATTCTTTTTCAAGAGTAGATAACTCTCTTTTTCTATTTATAAATTTCATACTTTTACCTCCCTTTTTTAATATTATAGCATATAAAAAAATATAATTCAAATTATCATAATTTAAATTATGTTATATATTCTATATAATTTTTAAATTTTTTAATATTTACTTTAATAAAGAAAAATTATATAATATTTATATAAATAAATATTTTTTTGGAGGAAGTATGGCAATATTATATGAAAAATTATTTAAAATTTTAGATAGTAAAAATATAAAAAAAATAGATTTACAAAAAAATATAGGGCTATCTTCAAGAACTATTGCAAAACTTTCTAAAAATGAAAACTTATCTTTAGATGTATTGGAGAAGATTTGTAGTTATCTAAATTGTAAAATTGGAGATATAGTAGATTTTAAAAATGATATAGAAAATAAATTATTAAAAGAGCTTTTAGAAGAAAAAGAGATGAAATTAAAAGGTGGAATATATCATTTAATTCAAGTAAAATTTGCTTATAACTCTAATCATATAGAAGGAAGTACTCTTTCAGAAGAGCAAACTAGATATATTTATGAAACTCATTCTTTTATTTCTGATAAAGATGAAGTTGTATCTTTAAATGATGTGAATGAAACTTTAAACCATTTTAGATGTTTTGATTATATTTTAGATAATGTGAATATTTTAAATGAGGAATTGATAAAAGAGTTACATAAAATTTTAAAAACTAATACTTCTGATAGTTTAAAGGAATGGTTTAAAGTTGGTGATTATAAATTAAAGGCTAATATAGTCGGGGATAAAAAAACTACTCCACCTAAAAAAGTAAAAATAGAAATGCAAAATTTATTAGAAAGTTATAATAAAAAAGAAAATATAACCTTTGAAGATATATTGGATTTTCATCATAAATTTGAAAATATACATCCATTTCAAGATGGAAATGGAAGAGTAGGTAGACTTATAATGTTTAAAGAATGCTTAAGACATAATATAATTCCTTTTATAATTGATGAAAAACATAAACTTTTTTATTATAGAGGTCTAAGAGAATATGAAAATGAAAAGGGATATTTAAGGGATACCTGTCTTTCAGCACAAGATGATTTTCAAAAAATGTTGAAAATATTTGATGAAGAATAAAAAATAATAGTAGGTGAATACTTTGAGAAATACAAGATGGATTTATAAAACTACCCAAAATAACAAGAAAAATAGTAGATACAGTAAGGATTTAATCTCTATTTTAGAAGCAAGAGATGTAAAAACAGATGATGAGATAGAGAGATTTTTATATGGAAATATAGAAAATTTAAGAAATCCTTTTGATATTAAAGATTTAGAAAAAACTATAGATATTTTATTAGAAGCTAGAGAAAAGCAAAAGAATGTTTGGATATATGGAGATTATGATGTTGACGGTATAACAGCAACAAGTATTCTTTATAGAGTTTTTAAAGAGATTGGAATAGATGTAAATTATTATATTCCCTTAAGAGATGAGGGGTATGGACTTAATAAAGAGGCAATAGAAAAAATAAAAGCTGATGGTGGAGATTTAATAATAACTGTTGACTGTGGAATATCCTCTGTTGAGGAAGTTGATTTTGCAAACTCTATTGGAATGGACATGATAATAACAGACCACCATGAAATAAATAATGATTTACCAAAGGCTCTTTGTGTTGTAAATGTAAAAAGAGAGGATAATGATTTTAATTTTAAAGGACTTTCAGGAGCTGGAACAGCTTTTATGTTGGCCTTAGGACTTTTTAGAAAATTAAATTCAGAAGAAAAAGCCTATAAATATCTTGATATTGCAGCTATTGGAACTGTGGCTGACTTAGTTCCTTTAATAGAAGACAATAGAATAATAGTAAAAAAGGGGTTAGAACAATTAAAAAGAACAAATTGGAAAGGTTTAAAAGTATTGGAGAGAAAACTTTTTCCAGATTTTTCAGAGAAAACTTATGATACTTATGATATTGGATTTATAATAGCTCCTATTTTTAATGCTGCTGGAAGATTAGAAGATGCAAAAAAAAGTGTGGAACTTTTAATAAATGAAGATAATAAAATTTTGGATATAATCTCTTATGAGCTTATAAATCAAAATGAAGATAGAAAAGATATTCAAAAAGAGATTTTTGATTTAGTTGTAGAAGAGATTGAGGAAAAGAAATTAGACACAAAAGGAATACTTATTATAGCTAAAGAAAAACTTCACAGTGGAGTAATTGGAATAGTAGCTTCAAAAGTTTTAGATAGATATTACAAACCTACAATTATAATCGATATAAAAAAAGATGAGGGTGTAGGGGTAGCTTCTTGTAGAAGTATAGAAAGTTTTAATATAATTGAAGCCCTTAATCATGTAAGAGATGTATTTGTAAAATATGGAGGACATTCAGGGGCAGCTGGATTTACAATTCCTATTGAAAAAATAGATGAATTAAAAGAGAGATTAGATGAGTATGTAAAAACAAAATTAGAGGAAGAGGACTATCTAAGACCTATAAAAATAGATAAGGAAATTCAAGTACAAAAAATATCCTTTGATTTTTTACATGAAATATCTAAAATGGAGCCTTTTGGTTTTGGAAACTCCACACCAATTTTTGCTATGAAAAATTGTAAATTTACAAATTTTAGAAAAATAGGAAAAGATTTAACTCATCTTATGTTAAATATAATAAAAAATGGTGTAGAGATTAGAAATTGTGTTTGGTGGAACAGTGCAGATTTATATAATGAGATAGAAGAGTTAGAAACCATTGATATAGCTTTTAAATTAAAAACTGAAATATTTAGAGAAAAATATCAATATAAAATTTTTATTGAAGACATAAAACCAAGTGAAAAGGAAAATTCTTATAAAAATATAGCTTTATATGATGATATAGAGCTTTATGATACTGTTTTTCCAATTAAAACTGTATTTTATACAAGAAAGAAAATAAAAGATAATTTAACTTTTAATTTTTATGATAATAAAGTTTATATTTTGGAAAATAAAATAATAGTTGGGGAGTTAGATGATACAACTTCTTACTTAATTTCAAATTTAAAAAATAGATTTGCTTATAATTTCTCTTGTGAAGTGGAGGAAATAAAAGAAACTTCTGAAAACTTTAATGTTTATATAAATATATACAGAGATTTTTCTTTTGAATCTTATAAAATAAAAGATAGTGAAGTCTTTAAGGAGATAAAAGAATATCTTATAGGGCAATTAAATTATAACTCTTTTCAAAAGAATATTTTAGCTTCAATATTTAGAGAGAAAAATAATACCATAGGAATTTATAAAGAAAATAGAGGAGTTGGAGTAATTATAAAAACCATAGGACTTTATTATAAAAGTATTGGAAAAAAAGTGTTATTAGTAACTGAAAATATAATTGATAAAAATTTAGAAAACTTTTTAGATATATCTCACAAAATAGAAGAGGGATATAATTTTTATATTTTCCTAAATGACTATCCAAAAAGTAAAATAGATAATTATTTGATTTTTATAAAAGAGGGTGAAAAAATAAAATCTAATAAAAATATAAAAATAGTTGAAGATAGATATGTTGCTCCAAAAAATATAGAGATAGTTGATGAAAGGGAAATTATAAATCATCAAAATTCTTGGTCAAAAAAATTATCCTTAAAAAATAAAGAATATATTTATAATCTTTTGAAAAAAGGTGAAAAAGTTTATGGAACAGAGGATATAGTTGTATTGTTATAGTTATAAATAAAAAAAGATAAGGTTAAATATTTAGATAAATAATTGACCTTGCTTTTTTTTTATAAATATTATATAATAATATGATGCAAATAAAAGACAAGGAGAGCATATATGAAAAAAGAAACGGGGTATAGTGCCTTAAAGTTTCATATGAAATCTCATATGGATTTATATTTTTTAGCTTTTCTAGTTGGAATTTTTTCAGGAGCAGTGGCAGTAGCCTATAGAGCATCTTTAAGTTTAGCAGAAATTTTTAGAAGAGATGTCTATACTTATGCAAGAGAAAATTTTGGAATTGGAGTCTTTTTAGGTTTAGTAGTTGGAGGAGTGATAATTTCTTTAATTTTAGGATGGATAATCGTAAAAATTCCTATGGTTAAAGGTAGTGGAATTCCTCAAGTAAAAGGGATAATTGCTAGACAGATGGATTTTAATTGGGTAAAAGAATTAGGAGCTAAATTTTTTGGTGGTGTACTTGCTATTGTAGCAGGGATGTCATTAGGAAGAGAGGGACCTTCTGTACAATTAGGAGCAGAGGTTGGTAGTGGAATTTTTAGTATATTCAAAAGAAAAGAGTATGAAAAAAAATATTTAGTAACTTGTGGAGCTAGTGCAGGACTTGCAGCAGCCTTTGGAGCTCCAATAGCAGGAACAGTTTTTGCAATAGAGGAGTTACATAAATTTATGTCACCACTTCTTGTAACTTGTGTATTAATTGCTTCTGTGTCAGCAGAATTTGTTTCAAAATACTTTTTTGGATTTTCTCCAAGCTTTAATATCCATGTAGATGAATTTTATCAACTAAACCACTATATGTTAATAATAGTTTTAGCTGTAATAATAACATTTATAGGAAAATTATTTAGTGATGGGATTTTTTATTTTCAAAAATTATATAAAAATATAAAAATGAACCCAATGATAAAACCTGTGATAGTTGTAGGAATAACTATTGTAGTAGGAATATTTTTATTTGATATTACAGGTGGAGGACATGGGTTAGCAGAGAGAATAATTCATGAAAGTTTTACTTATAAAACATTATTTATTCTATTGGTTGGAAAATTTTTATTTACTTTGATTTGTTATGCAACAGGAATTCCAGGAGGAATATTTTTACCAATGCTAGTAATAGGAGCAATTATAGGTAAAATTTATGGAATGGTTGTAATAGATATGTTTCACCTAACAAGTAATTATGATGTATATTTTATAATCTTAGGTATGGCAACACTTCTTACAACTGTTGTAAAATCTCCTCTTACAGGAACAGTACTTATACTTGAAATGACAGGTTCTTTCTATCATTTTTTTCCAGTTGTAACTGCATGTATGACAACATTTTTAATATCAGAATTGATAGGAATAAAACCTATATATGATTTATTATTAGAAAATATGTTACCAAAAGAGCAGGAAACAAAAGGAGATAATGAAAATAAAGTAATAATAAAAGTTCCAGTAGGGCCAGATTCAGAATTTGATAATACCTATATAAAAGATATAGTATGGCCAGGAACTTGTAGATGTCTAATAGTAGAGATTGAAAGAGGAGATAGAGGAGTAACTCCACATGGAAGTACAAAAATATTAAGTGGAGATTTGTTAGTAATACTTATGGATGAAGAAAATGCCAATAAATTTACCCATACTCTTATAAAAATGGGAGAGGGAATATAAAAATATTGAAGGGGGATTATGTTAAAGGAAGTTTGTGTAGGCTCTTTTACAGAGGCTTTGAGTGCTGAAAGAAAAGGAGCAGATAGAATAAACTTTGTGATAATTTAGAAGTAGGAGGAACCACACCGTCTTACGGTACAATAAAACAAGCTGTATCAAAAATAAAAATACCAGTTTTTGTAATGATAAGACCTAGAGGTGGAAATTATTGTTATAATAAAAACGAAATAGAAATAATGAAAAATGATATAGAGATGTGTAAATCTTTAGGTGTAAAAGGAGTAGTTTTAGGAGTTCTTACTAAAAATGATGAAATTGATTATGATTTATTAAAAGAGTTAGTAGAATTAGCTTCTCCAATGGAAGTGACTTTCCATAAAGCTATTGATGATTTGGAAAATCCTGTGCCAGAAGTTACAAAATTAGCAAAAACTGGAGTTAAAAGAATACTTTCTTCTGGAACAAAGGCAAAAGCTTTAGATGGAAAAAGTATTTTAAATAAAATGATAAAAAAAGCTAGTAATAAAATTACTATAATTGTTGCAGGTGGAGTTACAACATCAAACTTTGAAGAAGTTTCAAAAGAGATTGTTTCTACAGAATATCATGGAAGAAAAATTGTTTAAAAAAACCTTGACAAAAGTTTTTTAAAGTGATATCATCTATCCATAGAAATAATTTAGTAGACTAAAGTAAAAATTATAACCATTTAGTTTATTCTAAATGGTTTATTTTTAAAAAACTTTACTTTAGCTAAATAAAGTAATAAAGTAAAATTTATATAAATATTTAGGAGGTAGGACTTATGAAAAAAATATTAGCAGTTATAATGTTGGTTTTAGGAATGTTTACAAGTAGTTTTGGAGCAGATAATTCTCTAAAGGATATTCAAAAGAAAGGAAAAATGGTAGTGGGATTAGATGCTACTTTTGCACCAATGGGGTTTAGAGATGAAGCAGGAAATATTGTTGGATTTGATATAGATTTAGCCAATGAAGTAGCTAAAAGATTAGGAGTTAAAGCTGAATTTAAACCTTGTGAATGGGACGGGATTCTATTTGATTTAAAAGGTAAAAAAATAGATATGGTATGGAATGGAATGACAATAACAGAAGCTAGAGAAAAACAAGCATTGTTCTCTGAACCATATTTTGAAGATGGACAAATGATATTTTCAAGAAAAGATAGTAAAATAGATAAAGTTGCAGAATTAGAAGGAAAAGTAGTGGGATTACAACTTGGAAGTTCAGCTGATGTAGCTGTAGCAAAAAATCCAATATCTCAAAAAACAAAAGAGATAAAAAAATATGCAACTAATGTAGAAGCTTTAATGGACTTAGAGGCTGGAAGATTAGATGCTGTTGTAGTTGATGCTGTAAATGGAAAATATTATAATTCTAAGAAAAATGCACTAGCTTATTCAACAGAATCTTTAACAACTGAATATTATGGAGTTGCTTTTAGAAAATCTGATAAAGCATTTAGAAATGAAGTTCAAAAAGCTTTAGATGAAATGAAAAAAGATGGAACTTATGATGAGATATCTGCAAAATGGTTTGGAAAATAAAAATAAATAGGATTAGGAGAGAGAAATAATGTATAATGATTTTTTATTCATACTTAAAGGTATGGGGCTTACAGTAAATTTATATGTATTGACAATGGTATTTTCATTACCTTTAGGTGTGATTTTGTCATTAGGAAGATTAAAAAATAAGGGATTAATAAATAATATAATAGTTGTGTACACCTCTGTATTTAGAGGTACACCTCTATTATTACAACTTTTCTTTGTATATTATGGACTTCCAATAGTTGGAATTACTTTAACAGCTTTTTCAGCTGCTGTAATAACTTTTGTAATAAACTATGCTGCATATTTTTGTGAGATTTTTAGAGGAAGTATCTTAGGAATTGAAAAAGGACAATATGAAGCAGCAAAAGTATTGGGATTAAGTTATTGGCAAACTATGAGAAGAATAATAATTCCTCAATCTCTTATAACAGCATTACCACCTTTATCAAATGAAGCAATAGCATTAGTAAAAGATACTTCATTAGTATCAGCTATAGGAATGGCAGAAATTCTTAGAAATTCAAAGGAGATAGTAACTAGAGATTTCTCTATAATTCCTTTTGCAATTTGTGGAGCTTTATATTTCTTAATGTCTGTAGTAATCATAATGTTATTTAAAAAATTAGAACAAAAGGTGATGATATAATGAGTTATATTTCAGTAAAAAATTTACATAAAAAATTTGGTGATGATGAAATTTTAAAAGGGATTGATTTAGATATAAATCAAGGGGAAGTAATATCTATAATTGGAGCATCTGGTGGAGGAAAATCAACTTTTTTAAGATGTCTTATAGATTTAGAAACTATTGATTCTGGAGAGATAAATGTTCCTGAAAAAAATAAAATGGGAATGGTATTTCAATCTTTTAATCTTTTTCCACATAAAACAGCAGCACAAAATATAATGGAATCATTAGTAATAGTGGATAAAATGGATAAAAAAGAGGCTAGAAAGATAGCTATAGAACTTTTAGATAGAGTTGGATTAAAGGAAAAAGCTGATGTTTATCCAAAAACTTTATCAGGAGGGCAAAAACAAAGGGTGGCAATAGCAAGAGCCATGGCAAAAAATCCAGAAGTTTTACTATTTGATGAGCCAACATCAGCTTTGGACCCAGAAATGGTAAATGAAGTTTTAAATGTTATTGAAGATTTAAGAGAAACAAGCAATATTACAATGGTAATTGTAAGTCATGAAATGAATTTTGTAAATAAAGTTTCAGATAGAATAGTTGTATTTGAGAAAGGAAAAATAAAAGAGATAATAGATAATAGTAAAAATAGAAAAAAATAAAATATTAAAAGGGGATGGGAAATATGAAACGTTTGGGGATAATTTTAACTTTGATATTTTGTTTGGTAACATCAGTATTTGGAGCTGATAAATCTTTAAAGAAAGTTCAGGAAAAGGGATATTTTATAGTTGGACTTGATGATACTTTTGCTCCTTTTGGTTTTAGAGATGAAAATGGAGAATTGGTAGGTTATGATATAGATTTAGCCAAAGAAGTTGCTAAAAGAATGGGAGTTGAAGCTAGATTTAAACCTTGTGAATGGGATGGAATTTTATTTGAATTAAAAAGCAAAAAAGTGGATATGGTTTGGAATGGAATGTCTATAACTGAATCTAGAAAAAAACAAGCTGCTTTCTCAAAACCTTATGAAGAGGGAAGACAGATAATATTTACTTTAAAAGGTAAAAGAATAGACAAGGTAGAAGAATTAGAAGGAAAGATAGTAGGAGTACAACTTGGAAGTACAGGAGATTTTGCTATACAAAAATCCCCAATATTTTCAAAAATAAAAGAGGTTAAAAAATATGGAACTTTAATAGAATCCATAATGGACTTAGAGGCTGGAAGAATTGATGCTGTAGTTGCTGCTCAAACTGCTGGAGGATATTATAATTCTAAAAAACAAAATTTGGAAATGTCATCAGAAACTGTTATGCAAGGAGATGCTTCTGGAGTAGCTTTTAGAAAAGAGGATAACAAATTGAGAGAAGCTGTAGATAAAGCTTTAGATGATATAAAAGCTGATGGAACTTTCCAAAATATCTATTCAAAATGGTTTGGTAAATAAAAATAATTGGACAAATATTTTTAATTTTATAGTTTTTAAAAGATAAATTTTAAAAAAAAGCACGATAAAAATCGTGCTTTTGTTATTATTTATTCTCTACAAATTTAACTCCTAAATCTGGAAAGTCTGTAAATAATCCTGTGGCTCCTGCTTTATATAATAAAACATCATATAATTCATCTACATTCTCTACAAATTCTGGTAGAGCATCTTTTCTTATAGTATATGGGTGACATTCCATATTAGTTGATTTTATATCTTCAACCATATTAGTCATAACAATATTTCCTTTTTTAGAATTATTTTCATCAATCATCATATACCAAGCAGGTCCAACTCCATCTGCATATTTAGAAATTTCTTTCATAGCACCAGGTTCAAACATCCAATCATAACTATAATTTACCCATTCACCATCTTTATTTTTTTCTTCTGTTTCGTGCCAATCAGTATAGGCAATTAATTGAACTAATTTTAAATCCATTCCCATTTGAGGAAGTAATTGAGTTTTTACACGAATCAATTCATTATAGTCAAATGTTTGGAAATAAATAGGACTATCTTTAGTAGTATATCCATATTTTTTTAGTACTTCAAGAGTTGCTTTTGCTATGTCTTTTCCATTTTGATGGTGGAACCATGGAGCTTTTATCTCAGGATATATACCAACTTTTTTTCCTGTTGATTTTTCTAATCCTTGAATAAATTCAATCTCCTCTTCTAAAGTGTGTATTGTAAAGTGAGATTTCCATAGAGGGAAACGTCCAGGATATACAGCTACTTCTTTTCCATCTTTTGTTTCAAAATTTTCTGTCATCTCTAAAGATTTTATCTCATCAAGAGTAAAATCAATAACATAATAACGGCCATCGGCTCTTTTTCTATCAGGGAATTTCTTTGCTACATCTGTTAATTGGTCTAAAAAATGGTCATGTATTACTACTATGTGGTCATCTTTTGTCATTGCAAGGTCTTGTTCTAGATAATCTGCTCCTTGAGCAAATGCTAAGGCTTTTGATTCTAAAGTGTGTTCTGGTAAATATCCACTAGCTCCACGATGAGCAACTATAACTCTGTCATTTTCTTTTCCTGTTTTTGCAGTTGCTCCTAAAGCTAGTGTAGACATTGTTGCTAAAATTCCAACCATTAAAAATTTTTTGCCAATATTCATTTTTACCTCCTAGATTTCAAGTATGATTTCCCAGATACTTAAATAGTATCATAATCCTAATATTTTTTCAAGAATAAATAAAAAAGTTCTATAAAAATATAAAAAAAGATTAATATTACATAAGTTTTATTTAAAAAAAATTAAATTTAATTAATGTTTTTTTGAAATTACAAAATAATTTAATCTTTACAACAATATAGATTTAATAGAAGTAAATATTCCATAATATTTTTATTTCTTCTATATTTTAATTTAGGAAAAAAATAAATTAGAAAGATATGAGATAAAATCTTAAATAATGTAAAAAAATTATATTTAAAATTCTTTTGAAAATAATAAAAAAATATGGAGCTATTATATTTTATTGATAGTTTATAAAATATAATAACTCCATTTTGTTATATAAATATATTTTTATAATCCCCAAGTTGAGAAAATAATATGAGTGTATAACATAGTTACTACCATATAAGTTGAAACAATTATAAAGAAAGGTTTAAATACTTTTTTCATAATTTCTCCCTCTCTTCCAATTAAATCTACAGTAATAGCAACAGCAATTATATTATTAGTACAGATTAAATTTCCTAAAGAAGCTCCAGCATTTTGTCCAGCAAAAACTGTTATTGGATTTAATCCTAATTTTGTAGCAGCTTCTAAGTGCATAGGAGCAAACATTATATTAGAACCTAAACCTGTTCCTGTGATAAATGCTCCTAAAGAACCAATTACAGGAGCCATTGCAGGATATAAATCTCTTGTGACCATAGCAATTGTATTTGCCATTATACTTATCATACCTGAAACTTTCATAATATTACTTAAAACTAATAAAGTAGAGATTGTAATAAGTGCTGGAAAAACATTTATAGCAGCATTTTTAGCATGGACTAAATAACTACTTGTTTTTAATTTTAAAATTAATCCTCCTAAATAAGAACTAACAAATACAACAGCAGCAACCCACATAATATATCCATATTTAGCTAAAATACTCAATGGAAAAGAGTATCTAACAATAGGTAAAGCTAAAGATAGAATAATATAAGGACCAAAGGCTTGGAAACTACTGTAATTTATTTTTTCTCTAATTATATCACTTGGAATCTCCTCCTTTTTATAACGATATTCTTCTGGAGTATCCAATTTATAAAATTTTAAAAATATAACAGAAGCAGCTATAGATAAAATCCCTGTACCTAAACTTGATAATTCAGGTCCAATAAAATTAGAAATAAAAAATAATATTGTAGGTGTACATAAACTACTAAATATTAAAAATGGAGCAAAATTTTTAAATCCTTTTTTTCCAAAAGCCATATAAATTAAAATATAAGGTATTAAAAATAATCCAAATATATGAATTCTTCCAACCATAGCAGAAGATTGAGCAGCAGTCATAACTCCAGCTTTTATTAAAGCAGAAGAACCATTAATAGTGGTTAAACCAGCTCCTCCCCATGAAGCAGCAGTAGAATCTCCTAATAAAGAAGCAGCAGCTGCAATAACAGGATTAAAACCTAATCCAACTAAAAATGGACCAGCAATAGCAGCAGGACTTCCAGCTCCAGCAGCTCCCTCTAAAAAAGTTACAAACATAGAAGAAATAATAATAAGCTGGGCTCTTTTATCACAAGTAACACCAGATAAAACTTCTTTTACTTTTCCAATGGCTCCTGTGAATACCATAATTTTTAAAATTATAAAAGCAGGCCACAAAAGACAAATTATTTTAATTCCCTCAATAATTCCAGATTTACTTTGGATAATAACTGTATTTATATCTGTCTTAAAAAAAACTAAACTAAGTATAATAGCATATGTTGTAACAATAGGAGCTACATACATTGCTGATTTTTTCATAATAACCATTCCTATTAAAATTGCCACTATTGGACTAACTGCAAGTAATAACATCATTGGTATATCCCTCCCGAAAAAAATTTGTAAAAAAAAACAGCCTATGTAGGCTGATAATTTTTCTATTTCTCAAAGTATTTTTTATTATAAACTTATAGAATTATAGAGTTATATATCTTGAGAAAATATTTATTATTAAACCTAACATATTTTTTAGCATATAAAAATTTATTATCAATAAGTGCTAGCAGTATTATTGATAATATTAGTATTATTATTGCTAAAAGTATGCTAGTTAAATACATCTGTGTCTCCTCCTAAAATTTTTACTTTGGAAATAATGATACAGTATTTTTTTTATTTTGACAAGAGATTTTTTTTATTGATTGAATTTATAGAACAAAAAAATATAAAAATATAAGATAAAAGCTTTTATTTATAATATTTTTTTAAAAATAATACGAACAAAAAAATAAATTCTTTGTTCACTAGAAATTAAAATTATTTAGTGATAATATTGATACAATAAATTTTTTTTTACAATAGGAGGTACTTGATTTATGGAAATTAAAAGTAGAAAAGTTGTTGTTATTGGAGCAGGACATGTAGGTTCTCATGTAGGATTTTCACTTGTGACACAAGGGGCTTGTGATGAACTTGTTTATATAGATATAGATGAAAATAAAGCTATAGCTCAAGCAGAAGACACTCATGATGCTGTAGTGTATTTACCACATAGAGTGAGAGTAAAAGCTGGAGATTATTCAGATGTTGATGATGCTGATATAATTGTTGTTTCTGTTGGACCTTTACCAGAGCCAGGTGAAACAAGAATGGACACTTTAGGAAAAACTGTTAATTGTCTACAATCTGTAATTGAGGGAATAAAAAATTCTAAATTCTCAGGAATTATTATAGATATTTCTAATCCAGCTGATGTTATAACTTATTATTTACAAACAAAATTAAATTATCCAGCAAATAGAATATTATCTACAAGTACAACATTAGATTCAGCTAGACTTAGAAAAACTTTATCAAAAGAGTTAAATATTGACCAAAAATCAATCTATGCCTATGTAATGGGAGAGCATGGAGAATCTCAAATGGTTCCATGGTCTGTGGCTACAATATTTGGAAAATCATTACTTGATTTAATGAAAGAGGAACCAGAAACTTATGGACATCTTGATTTAGAAAAAATAGCTTATGATGCAAGATATGGTGGTTGGTTAGTTCTTAATGGTAAAGGTTCTACAGAATTTGGAATAGGTACTTCTTGTGTTGAGCTTATAAAAACAATATTTGCTGATGAAAGAAAAGTATGTATGGTTTCAACTTTATTAAAAGGAGAATATGAAGAAACTGATGTATATGCCAGTGTACCAGCAATTCTTGGAAAAAATGGAGTAGAAAAAATCATAGAACTTCCTATGTCAAGAGAAGATTTAGAGAAATTTAAAGCTTCTTGTGAAATTATGAAGAAAAACTATAAACTTGCTTTAAGCTTATAATATTTGAATTTTAATACCCGAAGGTTGAGGATACTATTTATTATCAAATAAAAATGCAAAGGATTATTAAAAATCCAGCATTAAAATTGATAGTTTCGATGTATACATTCATAGTATACCTCCTCATATGTTAAATTTCTACCTTGTTCAAGGGCAGAATAAAAGCTCCCAATCTCTTGAGAGCTTCTATCTGAACTTGTTTAATCTAACATATGAGTACCCAACGGGTATTTATATATATATTATAAATTATTTTTTTTAAAAGTCAATGAATAAATAAAAATGTAGTAAGGGATAATATTGATGTAATAAAATTTTTACATTAGGAGGATACTTAATTTATGGAAATAAAAAGTAGAAAAGTTGTAGTTATTGGAGCAGGGCATGTAGGTTCTCATGTGGGTTTTTCACTTGTAACACAAGGGGCTTGTGATGAGTTAGTTTATATAGATATAGATAAAAATAAAGCCATAGCTCAAGCAGAAGATACTCATGATGCAGTAGTGTATTTACCACATAGAGTGAGAGTGAAAGCTGGAGATTATTCAGATATTGATGATGCAGAAATAATTGTAATTTCAGCAGGACCTTTACCACTTCCTGGAGAAACTAGAATGGATGAATTATTCAGAACTATAGAGCTTTTACAATCTATTGTAGAGGGAATAAAAAATTCTAAATTTTCAGGAATTATTATAAATATCTCTAATCCTGCTGACGTTGTAACTCAATATTTCCAAAGAAAATTAAATTATTCAGTAAATAAAATTTTATCTACAAGTACAACATTAGATTCAGCTAGACTTAGAAAAATTTTATCAAGAAAATTAAATATAGATTCAAAATCAATCTATGCCTATGTAATGGGAGAGCATGGAGAATCTCAAATGGTTCCATGGTCTGTGGCTACAATATTTGGAAAATCTCTTTTAGAATTAATGAAAGAGGAGCCAGAAACTTATGGAAAACTTAATTTAGAAGAGATAGCTAAAGAGGCTAGATATGGTGGTTGGCTAGTTTTAGATGGAAAAGGTGGAACAGAATTTGGAATAGGTACTTCTTGTGTTGAGCTTATAAAAACAATATTTGCTGATGAGAAAAAAGTTTCTATGGTATCAACTTTATTAAATGGAGAGTATGGAGAATATAATGTATATGCCAGTGTACCAGCAATTCTTGGAAAAAATGGTGTAGAAAAAATCATAGAACTTCCTATGTCAAAAGAAGATTTAGAGAAATTTAAAAGTTCTTGTAAATATATGAGAGATAATTTCTTAAAAGTAAAAGATTTATAAAATAAAATTTATCTCTATAAAAATATTTTTATTTATTAATAAAAAAGAGGTTCTTGTATTTTATACAAGAACCTCTTAATTTTTTATTTTTCAATTTCTTTTTTTTCTTCTACAATTTCTTCTTTATTTTCTACTATTTCTTTTTCTTCTACAATTTCTTTCTTTTCTTTTGTAAAATTTCCATCATTATCTATAGAATTTTTAAGTTCTTTTCTATATAAGTGATATTGGAATAGGTTGTAAATTATATAATAGAAAGAACAGATAAACATACTATATTTTAAAGTTACAAGAATAAATATAATGAATAATGGCATAAACTTTTTAGGCACAAAGTTAAATACTTTATCTGGTGTTAAGAAAGTGATAGTTGAAACCATTAATATAGCTGCTATAACTGTAATGTATATAAATGTTTGAGCATTGAATAAGTTATATCCATAATTACTAATAGAGTTACAAATTAAAAGATAAGAAATAATAGAAGCAGCACCATTAGGGATAGGCATTCCACTAAAATCATCTTTTTCACTAGAAGCAACTGTGACTACATTGAATTTTACAAGTCTCATAACTCCACAAAGTGCATATATAAAAGCAACAGGCATAGCTAAGGTTACATATTTTGGATATTGTGAAAGTATAGAATAAACAAGTATACTAGGAGCTAATCCAAAAGATATGGCATCAGAGAAAGAATCAAACTCTTTTCCAAATTCACTAAAAGCATCAAATTTTCTTGCTGCTTTACCATCAAGTCCATCACAAACCATTGCTAAAAATATAAACCAAATAGCTTGATTAACATTTCCTTTTATAGATGCTGTAATACTTAGATAACCAAGAAGCATGTTAGCTGCAGTAATTCCATTTGGTGCTAAATATTTTTTTTCTACCATATAATCACTTCCAATCTTAAAGTTATAGATTTACATTATATATTACCACATTATTCATTTTTTTTCAATTTATTTGTATTTTTGAGGAAAAAACCATTAAAATTATGTCTAATTAGTATAAAACAATTTATAAATATATATTTTTTTATTTGAGGAAAAAATATAAACTGTGGTATAATCTATATATTCAAAACTAGATATAGATTACGAGAGGAGAGAAGATGAAGAAAATTATAAATTTAGTAATTTGTTTTGTAATATTAATAGTTGTTGGATTCTTTGGTTTAAAAGATGTCTTTATAAAGAAAATGTTAGAAAAAGAATTAACAAATTCTCTAGAAACAAAAGTAAGAATTTATGGAGTTGACTATTTTGTTTTTAAAGAGAAATTAGAGTTGAAAGGTTTAGGGATAGAAAGTAAAGAGGATGACTCTGTAGATGCTATCTATATTAATAAAATTTCTACAAATATAAAAATCAATGAGCTTGTAAATAAAAAAATAGCTTTAGAAAATTTAGAGATTAGAGATATAGAGCTTAATAAAAAAACTGATAGAAAAAATGTAAATCCTCCTGTAAGAACAGGGGAATATCAACTTGCTAACAAAGAATATACAAGTGATGAATTTAAAACTATTGCAACTAATTTTTTAAATAACTATAAAATTATGATATCTGGAATGTCAGCTGATGATTTAGAGAGAAATAATAAACTTAAAGCTATATTTTTAGGTACTACAATTCCTGTTGTAGATAAATATATTGACTATAAACTTTCAAATATAGCAACAGATTATATGACAGATGTAGTAAACCAATATCAATCTATGAAATATAACTTTAAAGAAAATGAAGCTCAAATAAAAGAAGATGATTGGGTAGTTGAAATTGCAAATTTAACTGTAAATACAGAATTGTTAGGAAGAAATCTATTTGGTGTTGTTCAAGGAGTTACTACTGATAAATCAAAAATGAATAAAGATGTATTATTCACTTTAGGAGCTAATGCTGGAGATGAAAAAAGTTCTATAACAGGAGTTTTAAATCCTGTAACTTTTGTTGGGGAAATTGATATGAAATTTGAAAATGTAGAAGTTTCTGAATTTTTAGAAGAGAAAGATTTTGTATCTGGAAAGGCTAATTTAGTTCAAAAAATCACTTTTAAAGATGATGATATATCTGTAATAGGAAGATTAGATGTTAAAGATTTGATTTTACATAAGGAAAATATCTCTGAAGCTCTATTAGGAGATAAAGATGGAATAGATGTAATAGTTGGTGGAACTGATGAGAAAATAAATGATATTAAAGTGGAATATAATTATAATCCTAAGTTTAATAAAGTATTTGTAAATAGTAATTTAGCTGAAAAAGTGGCTGTTTATTTAGGTGGAGATATAGGAGAGCTTGATAGAATTAAAAAAGAATTTAATGAGAAGTATGGAGAAAAGATAAATCAAGCTAAAGAAGAGATAAAAAATAAATTAGAAGAATTTATAAATATTTTTAGTAAATAGGAGATAATTATGTACATAGTTTTTGATGTAGGGAATACTAATATTGTAACTAGCATTTTAAATTCAGAAGGGATTGTTGAAAATACTTTTAGAAATCGTACTAATGACAGAATCACAGAAGATGAGTTTATGGGATTTTTTAAAAGTATGATGGATATAAATAATATTGAGGTAAAAGATATTGAGGGAATAATGGTTTCCTCTGTTGTACCTGTAATTACAAGTATGTTACAGAGATTTGGAAAAAAATATTTTGGTTTAGATGTGTTTGTAGTAAGTGTCAGTCAAAAAATTCCTTTTAATTTTGCTGAGAATATAGATGCTTCTGGAATGGGAGCTGATAGAATAATAAATGTTGTTCAAGCTTTAAAAGAATATCCAGATAAAAATTTAATAATTTTTGACTTTGGAACTGCTACAACTTATGAGGTTTTAAAAGGGGATACCTATATTGGTGGGGGAATTTTTCCAGGACCAAGAACATATATAAATTCTCTTTTTGGAACTACTGCTAGACTTCCTAAGGTTGAATTTTGTGAAACTGAAAGTGTGTTAGGAAGAAATACTGTAACAGGAATACAATCTGCAACTTTCTTTGGGTATATTGGGCAAGTTAAGTATCTTATTGAAAAAATAAAAGAGGAAGTTGGGGAGGAATGTTTTGTAATTGCTACTGGTGGTTTTAGTAAAATCATTGGGGAATATGTAAAAGAGATTGATAAATGTAGTTCAAAATTAAGTATAAGAGGAATATATACCCTTTATAAAATCAATAAGGAATAAAATTAACTATATTTGAAAAAATAGTATAATACAAAAAAGGAAATCCAAAATAGAAGTTAGGTATTAGACTAACAAGTTGGAGGGCAACAGAAAAACTTTTTTAGATAGCTTTTATAGATAATTAATATAGGAGGCATTTCTGCCTCCTATCATTATTTTTATTTATAAATTTTATTTCTATGTCCTACTTCTAAAACTAATATTGTAAGAATCTCATCTTGGATATCACACAATACTCTGTAATTTCCAACTCTATATCTCCAAATTCCTTTTTTATTACCTGTTAAAGATTTTCCATGGATTCTAGGGTCTTCACAATTAATTAAATTTTTATTAATCCATTTTAAAAGAGTAGTTCTAGTTGAATTATCCATTTTTTTAATATAATTAGCAGCTTCAATAGAAAACTCAACTTTATACACTATAATTCAACTCCTAATTCTTTAACAAGGTCGTCAAATTTTATAGTTTTAGCACCATTTTTCATGTGTTTTTCATAGGCTTCATTAGCTATCTTTAAATCATATTCATCTTCTAATCTTTCAAAAATTATTTTTTTTAAATAAGAAGATAATCCCATACCTTCAAATTCAGCAACTTCTCTTAATAATTTTTCTTCATTTTCATTTAATCTTAAAGATATAACAGACATCTTCATCACCTCTTTTGTATTACTATTGTAGTACAATTTGAAGAAAATGTCAATTTTTTATTTATTAATTTTGTTGTATTCAATTAATCCTTTTTCTAGGATATTAAGAGCTTTTTTAATTTTTTCCTCTTCTAGACAATAAGTTATTCTGACTTGTTGTTTTCCAGCATTTGGAGTTTTGTAGAAACCTTGAGCAGGAGTAAGCATAACAGTTTCTCCGTCACAGTCAAAAGATGATAGTAACCAAATAGCAAATTTTTCACTGTCATCAACAGGAAGAGTTACCATTACATAGAAAGCTCCCTCAGGTTTTGTAACTTTTACCCCTTCTATTTTTTGAAGTCCTTCAAATATTACATCTCTTCTACTTTCATAGATTGCTCTGTTTTTATCAAAATATTCTTTTCTCAATGTATTGTATAATCCCTCTGCTCCTATCATATCAAGAGTTGATACAGAAAGTCTTGCTTGACATAATTTGTAAACAGCTGACATAAATTCCTTGTTTTTACTAACAATAGCTCCTATTCTAGCTCCACAAGCTGAATAAGTTTTTGAAATTGATTCTATGATTACAGTATTTTCTGCATATTCAGGAAAAGCACCCATACTTGTAGCAATTTTATTATCATAAGAAAGAAGTCTATAAACTTCATCACTTATAACAAAAAGATTGTGTTCTTTTGCAATATCTCCAATTATTTTTAATTCCTCTTCTGTATAAACTGTTCCTGTAGGATTTCCAGGATTTGTAAGAAGAATAGCTTTAGTGTTAGGAGTAATTTTTCCTAAAATTTCCTCTTTTGGTGGTAAATGGAACCCCTCTTCTGCTTTTGCTTGGAAAGCATTAACTTTTATCTCAAGCATTTCAAAGAAACTGTTGTAGTTTGCATAATATGGCTCTGATACTAAAATTTCATCTCCTACATCAAATATTGTAGAAAGAACAAAAAGTAATGCTTCACTTCCTCCACAAGTTATAAGAATTTCCTCTTCATTAAAATCTAAATTAAAATTATCTTTGTAAAATCTGCTCATTGCTTGACGAAGTCCTAAATTTCCCTTTGAATGAGCATATTTTAAAGTTGTTTCACCACTATTTGCAATAAATTCAAAAAATTCTGGTGGAGTTGGTAAATCTGGTTGTCCTATATTAAAATGATAAACTTTTTTTCCATTTTTTACTGCTTCCTCTTGATAAGGTATTAATTTTCTCACAGGAGAAACTTTTATGTTATTAACTCTTTTAGAAATATTCATATTACACCTCTCTATTCCTTTTTTCTATATATTATATAATATTTTACAAATAAATGGAAGTGTTTTTACAAGTATACTTGAAAATATCTAGGTATTTTTATTAAATATAGTATTATTTTTTTTAAAAAACTGTGCTATAATTTAAAAAAGCCAAAAATGACTAGAAAGGGGATTATTATGAAAATTCTAGTTTTAAAATTTGAGAAATTAGAAAATATTATTTTAGCAACCTCTCTTGTAAATTCTTTGAAAAAAACCTTTCCTAAAAGTGAAATAGATTTTGTAATTTTTAAAGAGTATGGGGAAGTTCTAAAAAATCATAAATCTATTAATAAAGTAATAGAAATAACTAAAGATGAAATAACTTTTTTATATATTTTTAAAGTGAGAAAAATTTTAAAAAATAAATATGATATAATTATAGATTTAACTTCCACAAGAAAAAGTGGTTGGTTTACCTTTTTAAATTTTGGAACAAAATATAAGATAAGATATGATAGGGAAAAATTATTTAATTGGGGTTGTAATTATCTTGTACCAAAAAGTAAAATGTATGTAGATGAGGTTTCTAAAAATTTAGAGTTTTTGGAACCATTGAAAAAAATAAATAATGGAAAAATTTCCTATGTGAGAGATATAACTTTAGATGTATCTAATGAAAAGAAAAAAGAGATAAAAGATTTGATGAAAAGAAAAGGGATAGATGTATCTATGCCTATTTTTGCATGTTCACTATTTGGCTATAAGAAACATTATTCAATAGAAAAATTAATTGATATTATGAATGCTTTAACTAAAGAGATGAAATGTAATATTGTAATCTATTATTCACAGAAAAGAAAGTTCTTTACAGGGGAAGCCTATAAAAAAATAGATAATAAAAAGAAAATTCATCTTTTGGAATTAAATTCTATTGAAGACTATAAGGGATTTTTTGCAAATTGTAAATTTGTTTTTGGAAATAATTGTCCAGAAAGATATATTTCTCAAGGAATGGAAGTAAAAAGCTTTACTATGTTTGTTGATAATAATGATTGGATAGAAAATTCTGGAGATAAATATCAAGGAATGGTATCTAGAAATATTTATGAAGAATATTCAGGTTATACTAAGGATAAAATTTATGGAAATATAACTACAGAGTTTGTGGTTAATAAGATAAAAGAGATGTTGAAATAGAGGTCAGTTATGAAAATATTAGTTGTAAGATTTAAACAAATGGGAGATGCTATACTTGCTACACCTGTATGTAATACTTTAAGAAAAACTTTTCCAGATGCTGAAATTGATTTTGTTTGTTATGAGCATGTAGCACCTATTTTTAAAGAGGATAAAAATTTTAATACCATTACTATTACTAATAAAGTAAAAAATAATGCTTTTAGATATTTATGGGAAGTATATAAAATCACTAGAAAAAAATATGATATAGTGATAGATTTTGTATCAACACCTAAAAGTGAATGGTTTACATTTTTATCAGGGGCAAAATATAGAATAGGTAGATATAATAAAAAACGTGGATTTACATATACTCATAAAATAAAAGAACCTACAGAATTTAAAAATGAAGTAGAAAAAGGTTTAATGTTATTAGAACCTTTAGAAAAAGAATATAATATTAAATATGATACTAATTTTAGCTTATATGTAACTGATGAAGAAAAAGAAAAATTAAGAAAACAAATGGTAGAAAAGGGAATTGATTTTTCTAAACCTATAGTTGCATTATCAGCTACAGCAAAATATGAATTTAAAGTATACCCTATAGATAGTATGGTAAAAACAATAGAACTAATATTAGAAAAAAATAAAGATATCCAATTTATTTGCTTTGGAACTCCTGACCAAAAAGAATATATAGAGAAATTTTATAAAAAATTAAACTATAATAAAAATATATTTACAAATATAGAAACTAAATCTGTAAGAGATTTATTAGCTTTGCTTTCAAACTGTCATATGTACTTTGGAAATGAAGGTGGAGCAAGACACATGGCTCAAGGTTTAGACATACCAAGTTTTGCAGTATTTTGGCCTGAATCAGATACTAAATGTTGGATACCTTTTGGTGGAGAAAGACATAGAGGAATAATCTCAAAAGATATTCAAGAGGATTATGGAGATTTATCTTGGGAAGAGATTTTTAATTTAATAACTCCAGAAAGATTAGTTGAGGAGTTTTATATAACTTTTGATAAATTTGTGGAAAGGGATAATATTATTAGGTGAAAGAAGTGAAATTTGAAAAAGAAAATGATAGTTTAACTAAGAAAGTTTTAAAGTTTTGGGAATTTATAGAAAAAACTAATATAGGGTCAATCTCAAAAGAAGTAGAGGATAAAAAATTAAATATTGATAATACTAAGGGTTTTACAGTATTTTTACTTAATTTTTATGAAAAAGAATTTTGTAAACATTTTTTTGAATATTATGGATATAAATATAATATGGAAGAAAATTATATTTCTGAAACTGAAAAAAGGTATTTTATAAAATTAATAATAGAAAATACTGGTGAAATAAAAAAAGAAAAAATGTTTATACCAAGTAGTGCAGTATTGTTGTATAATGAAATGTCGACAATAAAGTTTGAAGAAAAAGAAGTAAAATTAAAAAATGAAATATGGAATATTATTCTTAACTATAAAGAAGAATTAGTTAAATCTTATAAAATAGATAATAATAATGAAATATTAGAAGTACTAAAAAAAATAAATAATGAATTAAAGAAATTATTTAATAAAGATTTTCAATTTCTTGAAGAAATTTTTTTAGATGAGAATAAAAATGATAAAGATTTTAACAGTTTTTATTTAAGGGATATAGAAAAAATTATAAAATATGGTTATAATGATGAGTTGATAAAGTTATATATAGAGGGATATGATAAATATGAAAGAATAGAAATTGATGAGAGTAAAGAAAATATTTCTTCTGTAATTAAACCTGAAATAACGCCTATTGGAAAATGGCCTTCTCCAATAAAGTATAGACTTTCACTTATGCAAACAGTAGCTGTAAATACTATAGTTGAAAATATGATAGAAAACGATAATTTAAAAATTATGTCTGTTAATGGACCTCCTGGAACAGGAAAAACAACTTTATTAAAAGATATTTTTGCTAATATAATTATAAAAAGAGCAAAAAAAATGTGTGAATTTGCTAATCCTAAGAATGCTTTTTTGGAGAAAAAAATTGAAATAGAAAATATGACTTATCCTTTTTATAAATTGGATGATAGACTAAAAGGGTATGAAATACTTGTTGCAAGTTCAAATAATGGAGCAGTGGAAAATATATCAAAAGAACTTCCAGAATTAGCACAAATTTCAAGAAATAAAGATAAAAATTTTACAGAATATGAGAATAGTTTTGAAGAAAAATATTCAGAAATGATGAAAGAATTTGAAAATTATAGAGAAGTTTCTAAAAAAATAATAGGAAAAGAAAGCTGGGGAGTTTTTTCTGTTGCTTTAGGGAAAAAAGATAATTTTAGTAATTTTTTTAAAATATTAGAAGATTTAGATAAAATAGAAAAAAAATCAGATTTAAAAAAATGGAAAGAAATAGTAAAAGAGTTTCAAATTAAAGAAAAAGAGATAAAAGAATTAGAAAAAGAAATTCAAAAAATATGGAATAATAGAGAGTTTATTTGTAAAAATGAAGAAATTTTAAAAGAAATTTCTAGAGAAGAAGAAAAAATAGAGAGACTTAAAAATAAATATTTAAAAATAAATTTTTTTAGAAAAATCTTTTTAAAAAGTAAATATAAAAAATTAAGATTAAGAAAAGAAATTAAAAAATATGAGTTAGAAAAAAAGAAAAAAATTGTTGATAAAATAAAAAGTAGTGAAACTTTTAAAAAAGTAAAATTAATTGATGAAAAAATTTATTGGGATAAAAATAATTATGAAGAAAGACAAAAATCATTACCTTGGTTATGTGAAGAACTAGAAGGGTTAAGAGGAGAGTTATTTATTCTTTCTTTAAAAATACATAATTGTTTTAATGAAATAGCTTTTTTTTGAAATAAAAAATCAATTAAAAATAATAGAGTTAAAAAAATAAAAAAAATAAATAATAATGATTTACAAGTAGCCTTAAAGGAAGCTTGGCAAACAATTTATTTATTATTTCCTGTAATTAGTACAACTTTTGCGAGTTTATCTAGTATGTATGGAAGTGTAAATGATAAAGTAATTGGATATTTAGTAATTGATGAAGCTGGACAAGCATCTCCTCAACAAGCAATTGGTGGAATTTGGAGAAGTAAACATATTATTTGTGTAGGTGATCCTTTACAAATAAAACCAGTAGTAAATTTAGATAGAAACTTAATAGAATGTATAAAAAACATAAACTTAGGAAAAGATATAGAGAATAAATATTTTGGGGAAAATACTTCAGTCCAAAGATTAGCTGATTTAGCTAATAGGTATGGAACTGTTGAAAATGGAAATTGGATAGGTATACCTCTTTGGGTTCATAGAAGATGTAAAGAGCCAATGTTTTCGATAGCTAATGAAATTGCTTATAATAATAAAATGGTACTAGCAATTAAAGAAACAGGTAAAAGCAAATGGTTTGATTGTGGTGGAAAGGTTGAAGGAAAACAATATGTGAAAGAACAGGCTGATATATTATTAGATGAAATTATTAAAAGATGGGAACAAAAAGACACAAATTTATATATAATAACACCATTTGTTGAAATAACAATAAAATTAAAAGAATTATTAACAAATGTATTACCTAATAAACTGGAGAATGTAGATAAAAAGAAAATAGAAAAATGGATAAAAAATTCAATAGGAACAGTTCATACTTTCCAAGGAAAAGAAGCTAATACAGTATATTTTATTTGTGGTGGAGATGAAAATACACAAGGAGCACTAAATTGGTCTTGTTCTGAACCTAATATTTTAAATGTTGCAGTAACAAGAGCTAAAAAAGAATTTTATATTATAGGAAATTATAATTTATTGAGTCAAAAAAAATATTATGAAACCATAGCTAATAATATTGAAAAGGAAATATTAGATAAAAGAAAGGAAATATTATGATAAAAATTAGTTTAATAATACCTATATATAAGAAAAAAGATTTTATAGAAGCAGTATTGGAAAGTATAAATTATCAAACTTACAAAGATTTTGAAGTAATAGTAGCAGAAGATGATAATACTTTAAAGGATTTTATTGATAGTTTAAGAGGAAGATTAAATTATAAATTAATTCATGTACAACAAGAAGATTTAGGTTATAGAAGAAATACCGCTTTAAATAATGGAGTTAAAGCTTCGACAGGAGACTTAATTGTAGTTATAGACCAAGATTGTATGCTTCATCCTAGATTTTTAGAACAATATGCTAAAAATTATTCTAAAGGGGATATGTTTACAGGAAGAAGATTTAATCTAGGAAAAAAATATACAGAAAAGGTATTAGAAAAAAGAATTAGAAAATTTAATTTAATAAAACTTCTATTTACAGATTCTCCAATAAAAAAATTTCCTGATGCAATTTATTTTCCATGGGTTGATTTAAAAAGAAATACTAGATGTTTAGGAAGTAATTTTGGAATAAAAAGAGAAATGTTACTAAAATTAAATGGATTTAATGAAGATTATATAGGATATGGATTAGAAGATGTAGATATTGAAAAAAGAGTTATAATGGCAGGTGGAAAATTATTTACTATGAAAAATAAAGCTATCCAATATCATCTTTATCATCCAGAACCTCAAGGAAGTACAGAGAGATATAGTTTGAATGCTAAAATTTTGGAAGAAACTCTAAAAAATAAAGTTTATATTTGTAAAAATGGATTAGAAAAATTATAAAAGGAGAATAAGATATGAAAATATCAGTTATAATTTCTGTTTATAATAAATTAGAACAATTAAAAAATATTTTATTAGCATTAAATAATCAAATAAAATTACCATATGAAGTCATAATAGCTGATGATGGTTCTTCAGAAATTTTAGAAGAAAAAATAGGAGATATTATACCAGAGTTAAAATTTAATTTAAAACATGTTTATCAAGAAGATACAGGATTTAGATTAGCTGCTTCAAGAAATAATGGAATCAATTTTTCGGAAGGAGATTATATATTATTTATAGACCAAGATATTCTTTTTGATGAATATTTTTTACAGGATATTGAAAAAAATATAAAAAAAGGTGAAGTAATAAAAATAAATGCTTTATTCTTAGATAAAGAAAGAAGTGAAAAAATAACAAATAAAATAAAAGAAAATAAATATTTTGATTATAGTTATATAAAAGAAGAATTAAAGGAAAATGATTATAAACATATTCAAGAGTTAAATAAAAAAGATTTTAGAAGAAATTTTTGGTATAATTTAAAATTGAAAAAAAGAGGAGCTAAAATAGTAGGGCTTGGAATAGGATGTTTTAAAGAAGATGTTTTAAAAATCAATGGCTTCGATGAGAGATATGAAGGTTGGGGTTGTGAAGATGATGATTTAGGAAATAGGTTTTATGCTCTAGGATTAAAGGTAGGAGTATTTAATTTTAATAATTTAGTTGTTCATATTTGGCATCCTTCTAGTACAAATAAAAGTGGTAATGATGAATACTATAGAGAAAGAAAAAAAATAATTCTTGGAAAAAAAGAATATATTTGTGAATATGGATGTAAAAATAGAATAAAAAAAGAAGAGATAAAAGAAAAAATTATAAAATGATAAAAATAGGGAGAAATTATGAATAATTTTAGAAAAGGATTAATACATTTTTTATGCTTATTTATTCTTGATAAAGAGAAAAGAGAAAATTTTAGAAAAAAATATAAATATGAAAGAATTTATTGGGATAAAATAGATAAATATAAAAATAATAAATCAGTAGAACCTTGGGCATATATTAGAGTAAGAAATGAAGCAAGTACTTTAAAAGAATGTTTAAATAGCATAATTCCTGTAATAAAAAAAGGGATTGTAGGATATAATGATTGCACAGATGGTTCAGAAGAAATTTTCTAGAGTTTTGTTCTAAAAATAGTGGATTCATTCCAGTAAAATATCCTCATACTGTTTTTGATTTTAAAGATGAAAGAAATGGAAAAATAGGAAATGAAGAAAATAAATTTGCAACTTGCTGTAATTATTATTTATCTTTTATACCTAAAAATGAATGGTTAATAAAAATAGATTGTGACCATATTTATGATTCTGAAAAATTAAAAAAAATTTTAAAAATAATAACAAATGATAAAGATTGTATTATTTTACCTAAATTAAATATAGGTGAAATAAAAGATAATAAAGTATATCTATTAAAAAGTAGAGTATTTGACGAAACAGATGACCATTGGATAATAAAAAATAATAATTTGAAGTTTAAGACAATTTTTATTAAAGACCATTGGGTAGAATATTTACCTTTAAAAGGATTAAATAAAAAATTTACAATAGTTAATAATTGGCATTTTCCATATATAAAGAAAAGAAGAAATGAAATAAAAGAGGAAATGATAGAATTAAGTGAATGGATAAAAAACAATAAAGAAATAATAGGAAAAGAAATATCAAAAGATATGTTAGAAAGTAATAAAATAAGAGAAATATTAAAAAATTTTGAGGTATATAATGGATAAAGAAGGAATATTATATTCAATATCAAATTTAGGAATAGGAGATTCTATTAAAGAGAATTTTAATTCTGAATTTAATAAAGAATTTAAGAAGGTTATCTTTTTAAAAAATGAATTTAATAAAAAAGATAAAAATATATTATATAAGTTTTTAAGAAGCTTAAATAAAAGGTTGAAAAGTAGAATATTAGATGAAAGAATAAAAAAAATAGAAGAGAGAATAATAAAAAGAGAAATTTCTAAAATAAAAGAAATTAAATATTTTTTTAATATTTCAAATTTAAAATTTAGAGAAAAATTTTTTGAAATATTAAAAGAAAATAATCCAAATATAAAAACAATATTATTTTTATGGGATAAAACAGAATATATGGATAATACAAATCAAATAAAAAATTATGATTATATTTTTTCTTATGACAGAATAGATGCTCTAAATAATAATTTTATATTTAGACCAACTTTTTATATTGATGAATGTTTAGAGAATCTTAATAATAAAAAAGAGTATGATTTATTTTATATAGGAGTATTAAGAGATAGAAAAAGATATGATTATTTAGAAAAATTAAATAAATATTTACATAAAGAAAATTTAAATTTATTTTTGAAGTTATATGCTGATAAAAATATAAAAAACATTTTATCTAACAATTATGATAGAAATTTAATTATGACTAAGAGGATTTCTTATTTAGAAAATATAGAATTATTAAAAAATTCAAAAGTAGTTTTAGATATAAAATATAAGAAACAACATGGGTTAACTTTAAGATGTTATGAAGCTTTAGCAACTGGTACCAAAATAATTACAGATAATGAAGATATAAAGAATTATGACTTTTATAATGAAAATAATATAAAAATTATAAAAGATATAAATGATATAGAAAAGATTCCAATAGAATTTTTTAAAACTCCCATAATAGAAATAGATAAAAAAATAATAGAAAGATATTCTATAAAAGGATTTATAGATGAAATTTTTCAAAAAATAGGAGAAAAAAATGAAATATAAAAATATCGATATCAATATTAGAAAATTATTACATCATCCTATAAAATATTCTAAATGGATAAAAGAAGAAATAATATATGAAGAAAATAAAAAATATATTGAAGATATGCAAAATTTAAATTTTGATAAATTTTATCCTAAAGATATAAAAAAATTAATAGTATTGATAGTTCCAGGAAATATAAAAATAAATGGTGGAGTAATGTCGATTTGTGCTATTGCAAAAATTTCTAAAGAAATATTAGAAAAAGAAGGATATCATGTAATTATAGTTACAATTCCACAAGATAAAATTTTTTATGAATATACAGAATTTGATACTGAATTTAAAATTTTTAGATTTGAACAAATATTAAAATTAGAAAAAATAGATGAAATAATGATTCATGTACCAGAGTGTTATGTAGAAAAATTTTTAGAAACTATATCTGAAGAACAAAAAGCATTTTTATTAAAAATAAATAATAGGCAAATAAATATTTTAAATCAAAATATAGAATTAATGCCAGGTGTAGAATATACAGAAAAGTTAAAAAATATTTATGGAAATGTAACTATGACAACAGCTCATAAACAATATTGTACAGAAGAATTGATGAATAAATATAAAATGTCTGTTCATATGTTATCAGCAGATTATTTAGCAAATTATGTTTATAGGGATTTTGAAGAAAAAGAAAATATAATAATATATTCACCAGATAATGTAAGATTTTATAAAAGAAAAATAATAAATAAGTTAAGGAAAGAATTAAAAGATTTTAAAATTATAGAAATAAGAAATATGAGATATAAAGATTATTTAGATTTAACCTCAAGAGCTAAATTTGCTATTACATTTGGAGAAGGATTGGATGGATATTTTTTAGAAAATATAGTTTGTGGGGGAGTAGCTTTTGCAGTATATAATGAAAAATTTTTTAGTCAAAAGTATGAAAAAATAGAAACATTATATAGTTCTTATAAAGAAATGGAGAAGAATATTATCTTAGATATAGAAAATTATATAAATGATATATCAAGATATAGATTTATATCTGATAAATTAAAAAAAGTGAGAGATTCAGATTATTCATTTGAAGAATATAAAGAAAATATAAAAAAATTTTATTTAAAAGAATATACTTTTAGATATTAATTGGGGGTCTTTATGGGGTTTTATCCAAGAGAAGAGTTAGAAAAAATAGGTTTTAAGTCTTTAGGAGAAAATGTATTAATAAGTGATAAAACAAGTATTTATTCACCTGAAAAAATTTCAATAGGAAATAATGTTAGGATAGATGATTTTTGTATTTTAAGTGGTGATATTAAAATAGGTAATTATGTACATATAGCAGCTTATTGTGGATTTTTTGGTGGTGGTGGAATAGAAATAGAAGATTTTGCAGGAATTTCATCCAGAGGAATAATTTATAGTGTATCTGATGATTATTCAGGAGAAGTTTTAACAAATCCTATGATACCTGAAAAATATAAAAAACTAAAATATGGAAAAGTTATAATAAAAAAGCATTCTATAGTAGGAAGTGGTACTATAATATTGCCTGGAGTAATTTTAGAAGAAGGAACAGCAATTGGGGCAAATAGTTTAGTTTTAAAATCTACAGAAGAATGGGGAATTTATGCAGGTTCACCTATAAAAAAAATAAAAAATAGAAAAAAAGATTTATTGATTTTAGAACAAAAATTTTTAGATGAAAAAGAGGAAAGGAAATTATGAATAAACAAATTTTAGTTACTCGTTCTTCAATGCCAGATTTTGAAGAATATTGTAATGAGATAAAGGAATTATGGGATACACATTTTTTAACTAATATGGGAGTGAAGCATAAAGAATTAGAATCTTCTTTATTAAGGTATCTAAAAACACCTAATATAAATTTATTTACAAATGGACATTTAGCATTAGAATGTATAATAGCAGCTTTTAATTTTCCTAGAGGTGGAGAAGTAATTACAACTCCATTTACTTTTGCTTCTACAACTCATGCTATATCAAGAAATGGATTAGTACCAGTATTTTGTGATATTAATCAAGATGATTTTACTATTGATGTAACTAAAATAGAAAAATTAATAACAGATAAAACATGTGCTATAATACCAGTTCATGTTTATGGAAATCTTTGTAATGTAGGAGAAATAGAAAAAATAGCTAAAAAATATAATTTAAAAGTTATATATGATGCAGCTCATACTTTTGGAGTTGAAAAAAATGGAATAGGAGTTGCTAATTTTGGAGATGCTTCAATGTTTAGTTTCCATGCTACAAAAGTATTTCATACAATAGAAGGTGGAGCAATTACTTATAAAGATGAATCATTAAAGAAAAAATTAAATGATTTAAAGAATTTTGGTATTACAGGACCAGAAACAGTAGAATATATTGGTGGAAATGCTAAAATGAATGAATTTCAAGCTGCAATGGGAATATGTAATCTTCGTCACATAGATGAGGAAATAAATAAAAGAAAAAAAGTTGTAGAGAGATATAGAGAAAGATTATCAAATGTAGAAGGAATAAAACTTTCCGTTATTCAAGAAGGAGTAAAATCTAACTATGCTTATTTTCCAGTAATTTTTGATAATTATAAATATACAAGAGATGAAATATTTAAAAAATTAGAAAATGAAAATATAATAGCAAGAAAATATTTTTATCCATTGATTAATGATTTTGAATGTTATAGAGATAACTATTCATCAAAAGATACTCCAGTAGCTAAATATATGGCAGATAGAGTATTAACCTTACCATTATATGCAGATTTAGAATTAGAAATAGTAGATAAAATTTGCGATATTATATTAATATAATAAAAATAAAATACAGGGAGAAAAGATGAAAAATATTATACCAATATTCCATTGTTTTGATAATAATTATGTAATTCCAGCAGCAGTAGCTTTTTATTCTTTATTAGAAAATTCAAATAAAGAATATTATTATGAATTAATAGTTGCTCATAATAATATTACAGAAGAAAATCAAGAAAAATTAAAAAAGAATATAGAAAAATTTGAAAATGGTAAAATAAAATTTATAAAAATAGATGATTTTAATCTAGAATGGGAAAAAATGGGAATAAAAGGACATTATTCTAAAGAGGTACTTTATAAGTTAAGAATACCGAGTATTTTAAAGGAATATGATAAGGTAATAGTAGCAGATGTTAATGTTTTATATTTATCAGATATATCAAAAGATTTTATAGAATATATTTCTGATGAAGAAAACTATTTAGCAGGAATTTGTGGAGTAGAAAAAATAAGCTATATAAAAAAAGATTATGAGAAAGATTTTTCAAAAGAAGAAATAGAAAAATTAGTTATAGGTGGGGGATATTTTTTTGCTAATTTAAAGAAGATGAGAGAAGATAATATTGAGGAAAAATTTAGAAAAAGTTTGATAGAAAATTCGTCTAGAATAAGACAAGCAGAACAAGATATATTAAATTTAGTATGTTTTCCTAAAATAAAAAAATTACCTTTAAGAAATATGGTTTGTACTTATATTTATGATTTATATGATAGAAATAATATTATTTCAGAAGTGAATTACAATAAAAAGGAGATAGAAGAAGCATATGATTTACCAGTACAACTACATTATGCTACTTCAACTAAGCCTTGGAATAATTTAAAATGTACGAAGTCAGAAATATGGTTTTCGTATCTTTCAAAAACAAATTTTTTGAAAGAATTCTTATGGCAACTAGAGGAAAAAATTCATCCAACATATGGTGGGGGAGTAGTTAAAAAACTTTTTAAAATATTTTTGCCTATTACATCAAAAAGAAAAATTATAATAACAATTGAAAAATTTAAAAAGAGGTAAAATATGTTAAAAGAATTATCAATTATAGTAGCTGTATATAATATAGAAAAATATATTGAAGAAGAAATTTTAGAAAAAATATAGAATTAAGTATGTATATTTAGATAAAATAAATAAATATAAAAATGATACTTTTATAGAATCTTGGTCTTTTATAAGAGAAAAAAATGAAATTAAAACAATAGAGGCTAGTTTAAATAGTATTTTACCTATAGAAGGTCTAACAAGAATATACATTATTGGAAATAATTACCATTTTCCATATATAAAAAATTGGCGAAATAAAATAGAAGAAGAACAGATAGGGTTAAATGGTTGGATAAGTCAAAATGAAGAACTTATCAATAAAAAAATACCAAGAGATATGTTAAATGAAAATAAAATTTTAGAGATTTATAAAAAATTTAGATAAAATATATAATTTTTGGAGAAGTAACAATGCAGCAATTTAAACAAGAAATCACATTAGAAAAAGTGACAGAGTATATACTATATTTATATTTAATATGCCTTTGTTTTTCAAAAGGGGTAATTAATGGAGCTGGGGGATTATTTGTATTTACATCAGGAGCATTAATTTATAAATTACCAAATAGAAAAGAGTTTTTTAAGAAATATAAATATGAATTGGTATTTACAGGAATATTTATGTTAGGAGCTTTTTTAGAGATGTTGTCAGTAGATGGAGTAGGGAAATCTTATAAGTTTTTTTATAAAAACTTTTATTTTCTTATGATACCTGGACTACTATATTTCTTTGAAAAAGAGGAAATAAGAAAAAGAGCTTTCTATTTAATAATTTTTAGTTTATTTATAGGAATAATAGAAAGTTTTAGACAATTTAAAGTGATATATGGAATGAAATATCAATCTTGGATAAGAGTAGAAAGTTTTTTTGATATTGGAAGATGGGGTTCTACATTACAAATGGTATTACTTTTAATATTGCCATCACTACGAAAAAAAATATTTTTAATTCCGATATTTATTCTTGGATTAATTAGCCTTATACTTAATAATTCAAGAGGACCATGGATATCATTTTTTTCTTGTGTAATTATATATTTAGGATATTTATTATTCTATAAAAAACAAATTAAATTAGTATTAGGAATGGGTGCTTTATTAATAGGATTATTAATAGGAGCTTATAATTTAAAACCACAGTTCTTTGAAAAATTTACTTCTAGAATAGAAACTATTGGAGAAACAGAAGAAAATTATTCTAATTTAGGTAGATTATTCATGTGGAAAGAAAATATATTATTTATGAAAGATAGTATAAAAGATAATAAAAAAGCTTTTTATTTTGGAATTGGAGTAGAAAATGAAGATACTTTTGGAGAGTATGTATCAAATAAAGAGAGTTATAAAAAAGCAAATAGATATTTAAAAAGAGCAATTTCTTTTACAGATGCTCATAATATGTATATTCATACATTTGTAAGAAAAGGTATAATATATGGAGTATTATTCTGGGGATATATGATATACTATTGTTTAAGAAAATTAAAAGAAAGATTATGGTTAGAAGATGAATTTATATTAGGAAGTCTTTTAAGTACATTATCATTCTTTATTTGTGGAATTTTCTATAGTAATATTTTTACATTTGATACCTTTATATTCTTTACAATTTTCCTATTTGGTGTAAATTATAAATATCAATTATTTGAGTATAAAGAGCAAAATAAGAAAAAGATTTTATATTGATTTTTTTCTAAAAATAATTTATTATATAAATACCTATTAGGTACTGTTTGATTGGTTTAAAATAAGTTCAGATAAAAGCTCTCAAGAAATTGAGAGCTTTTATTTTATAATTTTTTACCTTTTTAAAATTTTATTATAAGCTTCTAATACTTCCATATCTAAATTACAAAGTTTTTTTACAATATCTTCTATTACTTTAAATTTTTCATCTTCCATATCTCCCAATATAGAGAAAAGTTCAGCAAATCTTCTATCTTTTTTAGGATTAGAATCAATATGAAAATCTGTTATTTTTCTTTTGATATTACTAAGTCCCAAAAGATAATTTAAGTCAATATTAAAATAATTAGCATAGGCAATTAAATGCTTATTATCAGGGACAACACTTCCATTTTCCCATCTTGATATCATAGCTTTATTTACAGTAAGTCCATATTCTTTTGAAAAAATCTCACAAAGTTCTTCCATTGTTATTTTTTTCTCTCCATTTTTACTAGGTTTTCTAAGCTCTTTTAATCTATCTCCAAATTCAAATTTTTTCTCTTTCATAAAAATACCTCCATAGACTTAATAAACTAATATTAACATTTTTTATCGTAAAAAGCAACTATTTTTTTGATTGCTATTGACAATAATTTTATATTAGAGTAAAATTTGTTATCATAAAAGATAAAAAGGAGGAAATGTTATGAAAGAATCAATAAAAAAATTGCTTATAACTGGGAATTATTTTGCAATTAACAAAGATTTAGTTAGGGAACTTGGGATTGAAAAGGCTTTTTTGCTTACAGTTTTTGTAGAAGCAAGTGAAATTTTAGCTGATAAAGAGGGTTGGTTTTATCAAACTATTCCAACCATTGAACATCTTACAGGGTTTTCTTTATACAGGCAAGCAGGATTTATAGATGAACTTATAAAGCTTGGTTATTTGGAACAAGAAAATAGAGGTGTTCCAAAGAAAAGATTTTTTAAAATCAATATTCAAAAAATTAAAGAAATTATACTTAAAAATCTTGAGGAATGTACATTAAGAAACTTGACTATTGATAGTCAAGAAACTCTAGTTAATAAAGAAATAAATATAAATAAAAAATATAAAGAAAATAATATAAATAATAATATATGTGAAAAAATTCAAAATGAAGAGGGGATATCTGAAAAATTAAAAGCAAAATTAATAGATTTTGTAGAGTATAGAAAAGAGATAAAAAAGGGAATTAAGACCTATAGAGTAATATCTATGATGATAAATCAAATTGGGAGCAAGTTTCAAAATGAAGAACATTTAATAATGAGCATTGATGATAGTATTGCCAACCAATATCAAGGAGTTTTTCCTGTGAGAACACATAATCAAAAACTTCCTCCAAAGGAAAGTTACAACACAAGACGACTTAGGGAGCTAGAAGAGGAGGAGAGAAATGCAAGAAAAAATATTTAGGCAGGGAATATATCTGATTGAACTTATTACAGGAAAATATTTTTCAGAGGAGCAGGCAAAGGTTTATAAAACTCTTTTGGATGATATAAGTGAGGATAAATTTATACAGGGGATAAATAATATGCTTAGAGAAAGGGTATTTTCTAATTTGCCTATGCCAGCAGAGATTCGTGATTATTGTTTGGGATTGAAAGAGGAGGATATAGCTGTAAAAATTGCTTTGGCAAAGAAAAATATTCAAAAGGCTTTGGGGCAAGTTGGAACATACAATGATGTAGTTTTTGATGACCCTGTAATTCATCTGTGTATTCAAGCTTTTGGAGGTTGGATAGCTCTAGGAAAAAAGCCTATTAAAGAGTATGAAGAGTGGCTTAAATGGGATTTTCCAAAACTTTATAAAAGTTTTTCCTCTCGTAAAAATCAAGATATACCTTTGGTTTTAGAGGGAAAAGGGGATAAGGATTTTAAAACTCTTGAATATATGGGAGATAAAAATAGATGCTTAAAGTGGTGTGAAGAATACAAAGCTAAAAAACAATTGGAAAATAAATCTGTAAAAGAGTTAAACTTAAAATTTAAAATGGATGTATAGGGGGAAATATGGATTTTAATTTTATGACAGACAGAGAAATTATTGAGGAAGCTAGACCAAAAGAGTATTCAGAAGAAGTGATTATAAAAGATGCTTTAAAAAAACTTGGAGAACTTTCCACTATGAATGATATTCAAAAATATTTTAAAATGAGTAGAAGCCATATTTACAGAGGGATAGATGAAAGAAAAATTTTAACTTTTAAAACAGGAAAAAAAGTTTTGATTATGACAAAGACCATATTAAATCTTTTAAGAAAATAAAAAAAGTTGTCTCTGATTGTATCTCATTGTGTCTGATTGATTTGGGAAAATAAAAAAAATATGTTATCATAAAGTATAACAAAAAACAAAAGGAGGGATGCAAATGTCAATGACAGTAGCAGAAGCAAAAATCGTAGTACAAGAATCACTAGACAAATTAAAGGAGTCTATAAAAAGAGAGGTGAATTATAACAAAGAGTTAGCAGACGACAAACTTACTTTAAAAACTTTGGAACAGATGAAGTTAGATGGAGAACCATTACCAGAAGGATGTCCTTATATATCTTATGATGAGTGGATTGAACAAATTAACAAAGAGATAAAATCTGGAGAAAATTCTATAGCTAGAATTGGAAAAGAGAAAGCAGAGATAATGGCCTTTGAATACTATATTTCCAATGGACCTGTAGAATAAAAATTAATGAGGAAATATTATGAGTAATTTAATAATGGGATTTATGAAAAAGTTTTTTACTACAAAGGTAATAGAAAATATAGTGGCCACTCTTTTAAAAGATTTGGTAAGAAGGACAGATAGCAAGATAGATGATAAAATCTATAATATAGTTTTTGGGAAAATATCTTCTAATAAATGATGGCTATGGAAGTAGAAACTATAAGATTTGTGATTATGTCAATGGCTACAGCTTTTAGTATTTATAAATATTTTGAAAGGGAGCTAAAGACCAAAGCTGATAAAAAAGATATTGATAATGTACTTAAAGAGGTGGAGAAAAAAGTTGATAAAATCTTGTATGATAAAGAGTTGGATTTTATAAAAAAATCTATCCAAGAAAATTCTGTTAACTTAGCCAGTAAATTAGAAGAGGTAAAGGAGGATATGAAAATAATAAAAGAATATTTATTGAAATAGAAAGGGATTTAAGAGGAGCAAAGATGCTCCTCTTTTTTATGTGAAATATAATTTGACGAAGTTTAACACCACAATAATTTTAGTTGAAAATAAAAAGAGAATGTAGTATAATTATTAAACGAGAAAAACAGAAGTAGTGGGGTAGAAATTATGAAGCATTTTCTAAATGTAAAG
The DNA here is from genome assembly GCF_012843705.1 of Fusobacterium sp. FSA-380-WT-3A. Taxonomy (NCBI): domain Bacteria; kingdom Fusobacteriati; phylum Fusobacteriota; class Fusobacteriia; order Fusobacteriales; family Fusobacteriaceae; genus Fusobacterium; species Fusobacterium sp. FSA-380-WT-3A. The sequence goes on from NZ_JABAFQ010000004.1 coordinate 82,478, forward strand.
GTCAGAACAATATACTTTATTGTTTTATTATTAGTATATTCAGGACTGTTTGAAATTTTTAATATTACTGAAAATATAATTTCAGGATTAGTATTTTTAATTATATTTTTAATGTATTATTTATTTGATATTTCTAATTTTAATTCCTATAAAGTAAATAGTAAAAAAGTAATCCTTTCTGTAATAATAAATGGATTAGGATTTATTTTTATGTTGTTAGTAAAGAGAGATAAAAAACTTATCTTTGTTTTTCTTTTGTATACAGTAATCCAAATTTTAAGCAAATATTTACTTTCGTTTTTAAGTAGAAAAACTAGTAGAGTGTTAATTCTTGGTTATGATGCACCAACAGAAAAAATAATAAATATTTTAAAAGAAAATAAAAATAAATATAACTATATTGGATATATTCATGAAAATATAGAAACTTTAGATAATTATTTAGGAAAAGTAGAAGATATAGAAAGTATAGTTAAGGAAAAAGGAATAAATGAAATAATTTTTACAAGTAGAAAACAAGTAAAAAATTATGCTGATATAGTTATGAATCTTAAATTGAAAGGAACAAAAGTCATAGATTATCTTTCTTTCCTTGAAGAAGAAGAGGGGAAAGTTGATGTAGATAAAATTGATAGCCTTTGGGTATTAATGGGTGGAGGATTTACATCTTTTAATGATAGTATGCAAAGAAGAATAAAGAGGGCTTTTGATATTATTGTTTCTGTAATTTTATTGATAGTTTCTTTTCCTTTTATGTTAATAACTTTTATTTTAGTAAAAACAGATGGGGGACCTGCTCTTTTCAAACAGAAAAGAATAGGGATGAATGGACATGAATTTGAAATTATTAAATTTAGAAGTATGAAAGTGCATGACCCAAATAAATTTTCTAAATATGCTAGTGAAAATGATGATAGAATAACAAAAATAGGACATTTTATAAGAAAAACTAGATTAGATGAATTACCACAACTTATAAATGTTTTTAAAGGTGAGATGTCCTTTGTAGGACCAAGACCAGAATGGAATGAATTAGGTCATGAATATGAGAAAAAAATAAAAAATTATAATCTAAGATATGTAGTAAGACCTGGAATAACAGGTTGGGCTCAAACAATGTATTTTTATAGCTCTACATTAGAAGAAGTAAAAGAAAAATTAGAGTATGATTTATATTATATAAAACATCAAGATATAATTCTTGATATAATTATATTATTTAAAACTGTAAAAATTGTAATTTTTGGAAAGGGAAGATAAAAAAATAAAAATAAATATGTTCATTAAAAGTAGAAATAAGAAAATATAGGAGATGAAATTATGTTACAAGATTTAATTGAAAAAAAAGAAAAATTAGCAGTAGTGGGATTAGGATATGTAGGATTACCTCTTGCTATCACATTTGCTGAAAAAGGGATTAATGTGATAGGTTTTGACGTAAATGAAGAAAAAATAAATAAATATTTAGAAGGTTTAGATCCCACAAATGAAGTTGGAGATGAGAGAGTAAAGAATTGTCCAAATATAGAATTTACTTCTGATGAAAAGAAATTAAGTGAAGCAAAATTTATAATAGTGGCAGTTCCAACTCCTGTATTAGATAATAAAATGCCAGATTTAAGACCACTTGAAGGTTCTTCTACAATAATTGGAAGAAATTTATCAAAAGGAACAATAGTTGTATATGAGTCAACAGTTTATCCAGGAGCAACAGAGGAAGTTTGTCTACCAATATTAGAAAAAGAATCAGGATTAAAATGTGGATATGATTTTAAAATAGGATACTCTCCAGAAAGGATAAATCCAGCTGATAAGAAAAATACTCTTACTAAAATTATGAAAATTACATCAGGAATGGATAAAGAAAGTTCAGAGATAATAGCAGATGTATATAGGTATATAATAGAAGCAGGAATTCACAAGGCTTCATCAATAAAAGTGGCTGAAGCAGCAAAAGTTATAGAAAACTCTCAAAGAGATATAAATATAGCTTTTGTAAATGAACTTGCTTTAATTTTTGATATAATAGGAATAGATACACTAGAAGTATTAGAGGCAGCAGGAACAAAATGGAATTTTTTACCATATAGACCAGGATTAGTTGGAGGACATTGTATAGGGGTAGACCCATATTATTTAGCTAATAAAGCAGCAGAAGTAGGATATCATGCTCAAGTAATTTTGGCAGGAAGAAGAATAAATGATGGAATGGCAAAATTTGTGGCTGAAAAAACAGTAAAAAAACTTATTGCTAATAATATTAGAGTAAAAGGTGCTGATGTATTAGTAATGGGATTAACTTTTAAAGAAAATTGTCCAGATTTAAGAAATTCAAAAGTAGCTGATATTGTAAGTGAATTAAAAGAATATGGAATAAATGTTCATGTAGTTGACCCAATGGCAGATAAATTAGAAGCTCAAAAAGAATATGGAATCATATTAGAAGATGAAGACCATGTAAAAAATATGGATGGAATAATTGTAGCAGTAGGACATAAAGAATATAGAGAGATGAAATTAGAAAAGTTTAGAAAATATTTTAATCCTGTTTATTCTAATCCATTGCTTATAGATGTAAAATCATTGTATAATAAAGAGTTAGCTGAAAAAGAATATGACTACTGGAGATTATAGGAGGTTATTATGAATATACCATTATTAAATTTAAAAAAACAATACAAATATTTAAAAAAAGATATTGAAGCTAAGATATCAGAAATTTTAGAAAGTGGAGCATATATAAATGGTCCTAATACAAAAGAACTAGAAAAAAGATTAGCTGATTATTTAGGAGTCAAACATGTAATAGGGATAGCAAATGGAACAGATGCTTTAATAATAGCTTTAAAATCTCTTGGAATAAAAAAGGGAGATGAGGTTATAACTACACCATTTACATTTTTTGCTACAGCAGAAGCAATATCAGTAGTAGGTGCAACTCCTGTATTTATAGATGTTAGATTAGAAGATTTTAATATAGATGTTGATAAAATTGAAAAAGCTATAACAGAAAAAACAAAAGCTATATTACCAGTTCATATATTTGGAACTCCTGTAGAAATGGATAAAATAATGGAGATTGCAAAAAAATATAATCTTTATGTAATAGAAGATGCTTGCCAAGCTATAGGGGCTAAGTATAAAGATAAAATGGTTGGAAGTATTGGAGATTTAGCTTGTTTTTCATTTTTCCCAACGAAAAATCTTGGAACTTATGGTGATGGTGGATTAATAACAACAAACAATGATGAATTAGCTACAGTATGTAGAGCTATAAAAGCTCATGGTAGTGGAGAAAATGGAGAGAAAGCTTATAATATTTTAAATGGAATAGAAGCAACAGTAGAAGAAGATAAAAATTCTGATGATACAGTTTATAATCCTAAAAAATATTATAACTATTTAATAGGGCATAACTCAAGATTAGATGAAATTCATGCAGGAATTTTAAATGTAAAATTAAATTATTTAGATAAATGGAATAATAAAAGAATAGAAAATGCTAAATATTTTGATGAAAAGTTAAAAGATACAGATTTCACTTTGATGAAATTAGATAAAAATAATAAAAATGTATATCATATGTATATATTACAAAGTGAAAATAGAGAAGAAATAACTAAAAAACTTTCTGATAATGGAATAGGTTATGGAGTATATTATCCTGTACCATTACATCTTCAAAAAGCATATAAAGATTTAGGATATAAAGAGGGAGATTTACCAAATGCAGATTATCTTTCTAAAAGAACATTTGCAATACCAATAGACCCTGAATTAACAGAAGAAGAAAAAGAATATATATTAAATATATTAAAAAAATAAAGGAATATAAAATGAAAAATATTTGGATTATTAATCAACATGCATATCCTCCTGGTACAAGTAATTGGAGAAGACATTATGATTTAAGTAAAGAATTAATAAAATATGGTTATAATATAAATATAATATGTGGAAGTTTTGTCCATGATAAGAGAACCCAGATTTTAAAAAGAAATGAAAAATTTAGACTAGAGGAATACGATGGAATAAAATATCATATTTTAAAAGGAATGAGTTATTCTAATTCTATAATAAGAATAATCTCAATGATAGAGTTTATGTTAAGAGTATTTTTTTATGAAAAAAATATACAAGAAAAACCAGAAGTTATTTATTCATCTTGTCCACATCCTTTTAATGGATTAACAGGCTTAAAATTATCAAAAAAATATAGAGCAAAATTTTTATTAGAAATAAGAGATTTATGGCCAGAAACCTGGGTAGCAATGGGTGCTATGACAGAAAAAAATATAATTTATAAAATATTTGAATACATAGAGAAATTATTATATAGAAAAGCAGATAAAATTATAGGTTTGATGCCAGGAATAGAAGCTATTTCTCAAAAAAATATTAGTCCTAATAAAATAGAATGGATATCTAATGGAGTTGATTTAGAAGAATTTGATAAAAATTATTTAAAAGAGCCAAAATATAAATTTTCAAAAGAAAAATATAATATTTTGTATACAGGAAGTATAGGAATAGCAAATGCTTTAGAAGAACTTTTTGAAGTAGCTAAAGAATTAGAAGACACAAATATAGAATTTCATTTTGTAGGAGATGGACCTTTAAAAGAAAAGTATATAAAAAAATGCTTCAATGAGAAAATAAATAATGTAAAATTTTATAGTTCTGTTAAAAAAAATGAGGTTCCATCGTTATTAAAAGAAGCTGATTTACTAATAATTCCAATAAAAAAAAGCTCTTTATATAAATATGGACTAAGCCCTAATAAACTTTTTGAATATTTAGTTTCGAGAAAACCTATATTAATTTCAACTGATACTAAATATAATATAATAGATGATGCAAAATGTGGAATAGTTGTAGAGCCAGAAAATATAATGGAGATAAAAAAAGGAATATTAAAATTAAAAAATCTATCTAAAAATGAGCAAAGAAATTTAGGTTTTAATGGAAGAAAATATGGAGAAGAGAATTTTTCAATAACAAAGTTAGGAGAAAAATTGTATAATATCATAAAAATATTATAAATATTTTTGAATAGAAAGGTAAAAAAATGAAAAAAATAAAAATGATACTAGGAAATAGTTTTAAAAGTGATATCAGAGTATTAAAAGAAGCTAGAACATTGGTAAAAAATGGATATGATGTAGAAGTTTTAGCTTGGGATAGAGAAAATGAACTATTGAATAAAGAAAAAGAAGAAATAGAAGGAATAAAGATTAAAAGATTTTATCCTAAAGCAAAATATGGAACAGGAAAAAAGCAAATTTTTGCATTTATAAAGTTTGTATTAGAAGTAAAAAAATATCTAAAAAATGAAGAATTTCATTATTTGCATTGTCACGATTTAGATGGATTAATAGTTGGATACTTTTGTAAAAGTAAAGACAATAAATTAATTTATGATTCACATGAATTTTTTGCAGGATATAAGTCACTAAAAATAAATAAAAAAGTTTATTTATTAGAAAAGATATTATTAAGAAAAGTAAATCAAGTGATAAGTGTTTCGGATTCTATTTGTTGTGAGCTTCAAAAAATGTATAAATTAGCAAAAAAACCAATCTTAATAAGAAATATTCCATATTATTATAAAATTGATGAAAAAAATAACTTATTAAGAGAAGAATTTAATATATCACAAGAAAAAAAAATTCTCTTGTTTCAGGGAGTTTTTCTTGAAAAAAGAGGAATAGAAAATTTGATATTGATGTTAACTAAATTACCCAAAGATTTTATTTTGATATTAATTGGAAAAGGAAAATTAAAAGAAAAACTTTTAAAATTAATTGAAGAAAATAAATTAGAAAATAGGATTTATTTTAAAGAATTTATAAAAAATGAGGATCTTTTAAAATATACTAATTCAGCAGATTTAGCTATATATCTGTTACCATTATTATCATTAAATTCATATCATTGTTTACCTAATAAATTATTTGAATATATACAAGGAGAAATTCCAGTTTTATTTAGTAATTATCCTAATATAAAAGAAATTATTGAAAAATATAATGTGGGTTTAACAGTTGACTTTAATGATAAAAGAATAGTAGATAAAGTAGAAGAAATATTTTGTGAAAAATTTTATAAAAGTTATATAAAAAATATAAAAATAGCAAAAAAAGAATTATGCTGGGAAATTGAAGAAAAAAAATTAGTAGATTTATATAATAAATTAAATAAAGAGGTATAAAATGAAGATAGTAACAATAGTTGGGGCGAGGCCACAATTTATAAAGGCATCAATTGTTAGTCAAAAGTTAAAAGAAAAAGGAATAGAAGAAATATATATTCATACAGGACAACATTATGATGAAAATATGTCAGATATTTTTTTTGAAGAATTAAATATAGATAAACCAAAATATAATTTACATGTAGGTTCTGGATTACATGGGGAACAGACAGGAAAAATGATAATAGAAATAGAAAAAGTATTATTACAAGAAAAACCAGAAGGAGTTTTATTATATGGAGATACTAACTCTACTTTAGCTGGAGCAATAGCAACTTCAAAATTACATATTCCTATATTTCATGTAGAAGGTGGAGAAAGAAATCATGATAAGTCTATACCAGAAGAAATAAACAGAATTTTAACAGATCATGTATCAGAAATAATTTTTACTCCTACTATTGAAGGAATAAAAGAATTAGAAAGAGAAGGATTAGTACAAAAAGGAAAAAATTCTGGAGATGTAATGTTGGATAGATTATTAGAAAATATAAAAGATTATTGTCTTACAGAAAAATTAGAGAAATATTCTTTAAAAGAAGAAGAATATTATTTAATGACTTTACATAGGCCTACTAATACTGATAAAAAAGAAAGAATTTTTAATATATTATCAATAATAGATTCTTTAGATAAAAAAATTGTTTTTCCAATACATCCAAGAAGTAAAAATCTTTTGAAAAAATATGAAATAGATATAAGAGATTTTAAAAATATAATTTTTGTAGATCCTGTCAGTTATAATGAAATGATGACACTAGTAAAATATTCTTCAGGTGTCTTAACAGATTCAGGTGGTTTACAGAAAGAAGCTTGTTTTTTAGGAAAAAAATGTATAACAATATTTGATCATACACCATGGAGACAATTAGAAAAATTAGGATTTATATATGTATGGAGAGATTTAGATAGAGATACTTTAATAGAAAATTTAAAAATAAAAAGAAATACAAAAGAATGTTTAGAATTATTTGGAAATGGAAGAGCTAGTGAAAAAATAGTGAATGATATATATAATTATTTAATAAAGTAGGTAAAAAAATGAAGTTTACACATGAAGCTTATAAAAATTTAATAAATCAATTAAAAGAAAAAAAGTATAATTTCTGTGATTATAAAAATTATTATGATAAAGATAAAGTTGTAATTTTAAGACATGATATTGATACATCATTAGAAAAAGCATTAGAAATAGCAAAAATAGAAAATCAATTAAATGTATCATCTTATTTTTTTGTTTTACTTAGTACAGATTTTTATAATATAAATTCTGAGAAATCTTTAAGAATTCTAAAAGAAATTAGAAATCTTGGTGGAAAAATTGGGTTACATTTTGATGAAAAAAAATATCAAATAAAAACTAAAGAAGACTACATAAAGTATGTTAATTATGAAATTAGTATATTATCAACGATATTAGAGGAAAAAATAGATGTAGTATCTATGCATAGACCGTCAAAAGATTTTTTAGAAATGAATTTGGAAATACCTGATATAATAAATTCTTATCAAAAGAAATTTTTTAATGACTTTAAATATGTTTCAGATTCTAGAATGTTTTGGAGAGAAAATATAGAAGATATTATAGAAAGAAAAAATTATAATAATTTGCATATATTAACTCATCCTTTTTGGTATTCAGAAAATGAAGAGACTATGGAAGAAAAATTGAAAGAATTTTTAAATAAAGCAAAAATTGAAAGATATGAAAGTTTAAATGATAATATACGAGATTTTCAAAGTATAATTCCAAAGGAGAGAATCTAAATGATAAAGAAGTTTGAGTATAATGTTTCAAAATTAGATAAAAGTTATAATTTTTCAATATATAATGCTTCAACAATAGGAAACCCAAAAGATAATACTATAATTTTTTTAAAAAAGAATTCTGAAGAATTATTAAATAAGTTAGTAGGAATAAAAAATTCTCTTTTAATAATTTTAGATGGAATAAATGCTGAAAATTTTAAAAAAAATAATTTAGTAATACATGATAAAAATCCAAGACTTAAATATGCTATTTTATTAACAGAAATTTTGAAAACAAATAAAAAGAAAAATAAAATCTTTTTTAAAGATGGTTATTATTATGGAGAAAATTGTGAATTTGGAGAAAATGTAATAATAGAACCATTTGTAAAAATAGGAAATAATGTGAAAATAGGTGATAATACTATAATTAAATCTGGGGTAAAAATAGGAGATTTTGTAACAATTGGAAATAATTGTTATATAAGAGAAAACTCTGTAATTGGTGGAGAAGGATTTGGGATAGAAACTACTGAGAAAGGAGAAAATATAAGACTTCCACATATAGGTGGCGTGATTATAAAAGATAATGTGGAAATAGGTGCTTTAACAACTGTTTGTTCAGGAACAATAGAAGAAACCTTAGTAGAAGATTATGTGAAAGTAGATGACCATGTTCATATTGCTCATAATGTAAAATTAAGAAAAGGATGTAAAGTTGTTGCAGGTTCCGTAATTGGAGGAAGTACAGAAATTGGTCAAGATGGATGGATTGGAATAAACTCTTCAATAAAAAATGGAATAAAAATAGGAGAAAATGTAACTTTAGGTATGGCTTCTAGAATAGTAAATAATATTAAAAATAATCAAGTATTAACTAATGAAAAAGCTGATACTTTAGAGAATATTATAAAATATACAAAATATAAGAAAAAATTATTAGAAACTTTATAATGGAGAGATATATGAAACTATCTGAATTAAATATAGGAAAAGTTATAAAAGATGGAGAATTTGATTGGTTAGGACTTACTGCAGAAGAATATGGAAATAAAAAAATTTTAACTTTTTTAGCTGATATAAAATATTTTGAAGAAGTAAAAAATAATAATACTATAACTTGTATTATAACAACAGAAGAAATAGCAAATAATATAAAAGATAATAAATATGGTTTAATTATTAGTGAAAATCCCAAAAGAGATTTTTTTGAATTGCATAATAAATTAGTAGATGAAGAGTTTTATTTTAAAAAAGAAAAAAATAATATATCTTCAAAAGCGATAATATCTCCAAGAGCTTCTATAAGAGAATATAATATAAATATAGAAGATGATGTAGTAATAGAGGAAAATGTAGTAATTTATCCAAATGTAACTATAAAAAAAGATAGTATAATAAAGGCTGGAACTATATTAGGAGCAGATGGATTTCAATATTTTAAAAGTGAAAATAATAACATTCAAGTAAAACCTATTGGAAAATTAATTATAGAAGAAGATGTAACAATTCATAATAATTGTGTTATAGATAGAGGAATTTTTGATAAAACAATAATAGATAAAAATACTAAAATTTATAATTTGGTACATATAGCTCATGATTCAAAAATAGAAAAAAATACCTTAATAACAGCAGGGGTTATAGTTTGTGGTAGAGTGAGAATAGGAGAAAATAGTTATTTAGGACCAAATTGTACAATAAAAAATGGATTAAAACTTGGAAAAAATTCCAAAGTAAGTATGGGAGCAGTTGTAACTAAAAATGTGCAAGATAATGAAGTAGTTACAGGAAATTTTGCAATATCTCATCAAAAATTTTTAAAATTATTAAAATATTTATTGGATAAAATAAAGGAGTAATTATAATGTTTAATTTTGTAATTATTGGTTGTGGAAGAATATCACATAAAATAGCAGAGGGAATAGCTTCAAATAAAGAAAAAGTTATTTTAGTTGGATTATGTGATGTAATAGAATCAAAAATGTCGGAAACAGAAAAAACCTATAGAGAAAAATCAGGATATTTAGGAGAAATAAAAAAGTATACTGATTATAAAGAGATGATAAAAAATGAAAAAATAGATGTCGCTATTATTTCTACAGAAAGTGGATATCATGAAGAAATAGGATTATATTGTCTTGAAAATGGTATTAATACTATAATCGAAAAACCATTAGCAATGTCAATAGAAGGAGCTCAAAAATTAGTAGATAAAGCTAAAGAAAAAGGATTAAAATTGGCAGCTAGTCATCAAAATAGATTTAATTATCCAGTACAATTATTAAAGAAAGCTATTGAAGAGAAAAAATTAGGAAGAATTTTTAATGGAGTAGCAAGAATTCTTTGGACTAGAGATGAAAATTATTATTTACAAGCCCCATGGAGAGGAACTTGGGAACTAGATGGTGGAACTTTAATGAATCAATGTATTCATAATATAGATTTATTAAATTGGATGATGGATTCAGAAATAGATACAGTTTATGCTCAAACAGCTAATTATATTAGAAATATAGAAGCAGAAGATTATGGAGTAATAATTATAAGATATAAAAATGGTTGTATAGGAACTATTGAGGGAAGTGCAGTAATTTATCCTAAAAATTTAGAAGAAACTTTAACTATAACTGGTGAAACAGGAACAGTTGTAATAGGTGGAATGGCTGTAAATAAAATTAATACTTGGAGAGTTAAAGGAGATAATGAAGAAGAATTTTTAGGAATTGATAGTGGAGATCCTAATTCTGTTTATGGTTATGGACATAGAGCATTATATAAAGATTTTATAGAAGCTTTAGAAGAAAATAGAGAACCATTAGTAAGTGGTATTCAAGGAATGAGTGCAGTAAAAATAATACTTGCAGCTTATAAGTCACAAAAAATAGGGATGCCAGTTAAATTTGATGAGTTTAGAGAATTTAGAAGTTTAGATATGGAAGATGAAGAGATAAAGGTAAGATAATTATTCTTTATGTTAAAATTATTATATAAATAGATTTTATAGATATAATTTGGAGGAAAAAAGTGAAAATTTTTTTTATGGGATCTAGTCAAATTCATAGATTAGGAAATATAATGAAAAATAAAACTTTTATTGAAATAGAAAATAGTCAAAAAAATAAAATTTTAAAGATAAAAGAAGATATAAAAAAAATATTGAAATCAGATATTATTTATGGAGCATATATAGGAGTTTTAAATAAAAAAAATTTATTGTATTTAATTATTGGAAAATGTTTAAGAAAGAAAGTTATATGTCACTGGATAGGAAGTGATGTATTAGTTGCTTTAAAAAATCCTAAAAAAGCATTATTTATGCAAAGATTTATAGATATGAATTTATCTGGTAGTGAAATTTTAAAAAAAGAATTAGAATCAATAGGAATAAAAAGTATAGAAGAACATATTATTTTAAATGATATTAATTATAAAACTTTAAAAATGCCTGAGGAACATAGTGTTTTAGTTTATTTACCAACAAATAAAGAAGATTTTTATGGGGAAGAATATATAAAAAAATTGTCTAAAGAATTTTTAAAGATAAAATTTTATGTAGTAGCTAATGAAAATAAAGATAAATTTAAAGAATATCCTAATATAATAAACTTAGGAAAAGTTTCTATAGAAGAAATGGAGAAAATTTATAAAAAAATTTCAATTTTAATTAGAATGGTAGAGCATGATGGTTTATCTTTAATGTTAATGGAAGCATTAGCAAAAGGAAAAGAAGTTATTTATTCTTATGATTTTCCATATACATATAAAAGTAATGACTATAAATCTTTAAAAGAAAATTTTGTTAATATTATAAAAAATAAACCAACAGAAAATATAAAAGGAGCAAAATATATAACAGAAAATTTTAAGGTTGAAAATTATATAAATAATTTAATATCTTACTTTAAAGAAGTAAAAGGAGAAAAAAATTGAAAAATTTAGAAGTAAAATATTTAATTTTAGGAGCAGGAATTACAGGATTAGGATTTGGTAATTTTATAAAAGATAAAAATTTTTTGATTTTAGAAAAAGAAAAGGAAATAGGAGGATATTGTAGAACTATATACAGAAAAAAATTTGTTTGGGATTATGCAGGACATTTTTTTCATTTTAAAACTAAAGAGATACAAGAATATTTTAAAGAAAAAATAGATGATTCAGAATTGATTTCAGCAGTAAAAAACACTAAAATTTTTTATAAAAAAAAATTGATAGATTATCCTTTTCAAAAAAATATTCATCAGTTAGAAAAAGAAGAGTTTATAGATTGTTTGTATGATTTATTTAACAAAGAAGAAAAAGAAGAATATAAAAATTTTATAGAAATGTTATATGGAAAATTTGGTAAAAGTATAACAGATAAATTTTTGAAACCTTATAATGAAAAATTATATGCATGTAATTTAGAAAAATTAGATGTAAATGCAATGGGAAGATTCTTTCCATATGCATCTAAAGAAGAAATTATAAAAAATATGAAAGAATCAAAAAATAATTCATACAATGATGTATTTATTTATCCTAAAAAAGGGGCACAATATTTTATAAATATACTAGGAGAAAAAATAAAAGATAATATTTTTTTAAATGAAGAAATTAGAGGTATTGATAGTGAAAATAAAATAGTTACAACAAATAATTACACAATTAAATATGAATATTTAATAAATACAATTCCATTAAATAAATTTATAGAATTAGAAAATAAAGAATTATATATAAAAAATAAAGATATATTTACATACAATAAAGTATTAGTTTTTAATTTAGGATTTGATAAAAAATCATTAAATAATATACATTGGGGATATATTCCAGTAAAAAATATAAATTTTTATAGAATAGGATTTTATAATAATATATTAAATACAGATAAGCTAAGTATGTATATAGAAATAGGATATGCTGGAGATGTTTATATATCAAAAGAAGAAATAAATAAGCAATTAAAAGAAACTTTAAAAAATCTATTAAAATTAAAAATAATTTCGAAAGAACATAAAATAGAAGAATATGAATACATCATAATGGATCCAGCATATGTCCATGTAAATTCAGAAGTAAATAAATTAAAAATAGAATTAAAAAAAGAATATCAAAAGAAAAATATATATACAATAGGAAGATATGGAGATTGGAAATATTGTTCAATGGAAGATTGTTTATTAGATAGTTTTGAATTAAGCAAAAAAATAAATATTTAATAAATAAAATGAGTATTTTTTAGAAAGAAGATTAAAATGGAGAAAATATGGAATTAGATGTAAGTATAATAGTAATAAGTTATAATTCTGAAAAAACTATTTTAGAAACATTGGAAAGTATAAAAAAACAAAATTATAAAAATTTTGAATTGATAATAACAGATGATTGTTCCACAGATAAAACTTATGATATTGTAAAATTTTGGGTAAAAAATAATAAATCAAATTTTTTTAAGGTAAAAATAATTCAAACCTTAAAAAATGGAGGTCCAAGTATAAATGCAAATAATGGATTAAAAATAGCTAGAGGTAATTGGATTAAGTTAATAGCAGCTGATGATATTTTACTACCAAATTGTTTAGAAGAAAATATAAAATTTATAAAACAAAATCCAAATATAAGAATTTGTTTTTCTAAAATGGAACTTTTTGGAAAAACAATTAATTTACCACAAGAAAAACCAGAAAATATTCAAAAATTCTATTTACCAGTAAAAGAACAATATGAGAGCTTAAAAGAAGGGTGTTTTATTCCAGCCCCTACTTCTTTTATAAAAAGAGAGATTTTTGAAAAATATGGTTTTTTTGATGAAAAAATTCCTATGGTGGAAGATTGGCCCTATTGGTTAAAAATAACTTCTTTGGGTGAAAAAATTTATTTTTTAAATAAAGTAACTGTAAAATATAGAATAAGTGAAAGTTTAAGTAATACACAAGAAAATTTTATAAATTTAAAAAATTTAAATTCAAAAAAATTGATATATAAATATTATTTAAAAGAAAATATTAATTTTCTTTTAAAATGGCATTACACATTAGAATTTTTTACTTATAATATATTAATTACGATATTTAATAATAAAAAGAATAAAAAAACAATTTTTATAAAAAAATGGATTAATTTATTGGATCCTTATTTTATTATTAAAAAAATAAAAAGTCAAAGGAAAGATTATGAATAAAAAATTGAAGCTTTTTTTAGAAAACTTTCTATTTTATGGTGGACTTTCGATGTTACAGAAAGCTCTTCCTTTTATAACATTACCTATAATTACAAGACTATTAAAAGACCCGACAAGTTATGGAATAGCAGATATGTTTAATCTTATAATTTCTTTTGGGAGTGCTATAGCAGTATTAGGAATATATGATGCTGTATTTAGAGAATTTTTTGAAGATAAAGAAAATAGAGAATATCAAAAAAGAGTAACTGCTACAGGATTAAACATAGTATTAATATCAGGAACTATAATAATGATAAGTATTATATTATGTAGTACTCTTATTAGTAAAATATTGTTTAAAAGTTATCAATATAAAAATCTAGTTATCTTATCAGCGATTGGAATATTAATTTCTACATTAAATAGTTTAATAATAAGTCCTACAAGAATGAGAAATCAAAGAAAAATTTTCTTTATAACAGGAATAACTTTTCCTATATTGGGTTTTATTATAACTTATGTTTTAATAAGATTAGGATATACCTATGAAGCATTAATATATGGAACAATAGGGATGAGTTTAATTTCTCTAATAATTTTTTATATTCTAAATAAAAAAGATTTTTCTCTAAAAATTTTTGATAAAAAAATTGCAAAAGAATTATTTAGAATAGGATTACCTCTTGTACCAACTTTTCTTATATATTGGATATTTCATTCTATGGATAGAGTAATGATAAATAGAATGTTAAATGGAAGCGAATTAGGAATATATTCTGTAGGAGCTAAAGTTTCGTCTGTAAGTCAATTAATCTATACAGCTTTTGCAGGTGGTTGGAGTTATTTTTCATTTTCTACAATGAAAGATAAAAATCAAGTGGAGATAAATTCAAAAGTATTTGAATATTTAGGAATAATAAGTTTTTTTGTATATATATTAGCACAACCATTTATAAAACCAGTATTTAATATTTTTTTTGAAGGAGAATATATAAGAGGACAGGAAGTTTTTTCTTTTTTATTTTTGTCTCCATTAATATTAATGTTATTTCAAACTGTAGGGAACCAAGTTATAATAATAAAAAAATCTTATTTATCAACTTTAAGTTTAATAATTGGAGCAATTTTAAATATAATTTTAAATTTCATTTTTATAAAATCTCATGGAATTTTTGGAGCAGCATTTTCTACATTAAACAGTTATATGGTTTCAGTTGTTATAATGTGTATTGTATGTTATAAGAATAAATTATTTGTAATTTCAAAAAGATTTTTAAGTGTAGTAATTTTATTATTAATTGGAATATATTTAAATTTCTTTTTTAAAGAATGTGTATATTATAAAATAGTATATACAATAGATTTTATTTTAATTGTGATACTTTATTTTAAAGATTTAAAATTATTATTAAAAAGTAGGTAGAAATGAAAAAAATAAAAGAAATAATTATAAGAGAAATTTATTCTCCAGGTGGAAGTTTAAGTTTTTTTGAAAAAGGAAAAGAATTTGATTTTGATATAAAAAGAATATACTACATATATAAATTTTCTGAGCAAAATAGAAGAGGATTCCATGCTCATAAAGAATTAAAACAAGTTATGTTTTGTCCTCATGGAAAAATAGAAGTTGAGTTTACAAATGGAAAAATAAAAGAAAAATATATATTAGATTCTCCAACAAAAATATTAGTTGTAGAAAAAGGTTATTGGAGAGAGTTTGTATCTTTAGAAGAGGGAAGTATTTTATGTGTTGGAGCTTCTGATATTTATGATGAAAATGATTATATAAGAGATTATAATAAATATTTAGAATGGGAGGAAAAAAATAATGAAAGTACCATTTAGTATTTTAGAAAGACAATATAAAAAATATCAAAATGAATATGAAGAAAAAGCATTAAAAGTATTAAGAAAAGGATGGTATATTCTAGGAGAAGAATGTGAAAAATTTGAAGAAGAATATGCAAATTATGTGGGAACTAAATATTCATTAGGTATAGATAATGGATTAAATGCTCTAGTACTTGCTTTTAGAGCATTGAATATAGGAAAGGGAGATGAAGTAATAGTTCAAGGAAATACCTTTATAGCAACGGTAATGGGAATTACTATAAATGGAGCAACTCCAATTTTTATAGAGCCTGATGAATATTATAATATTGATACAAATAAAATAGAAGAGAAAATAACTAATAAAACAAAAGCAATTTGTGTAGTTCATCTTTATGGACAAGCTACGGAAATGGATAAAATCTTAGAATTATGTCAAAAATATAATTTAAAATTAGTTGAAGATTGTGCTCAAGCTCATGGTGCAAAGTATAATGGACAAATGGTTGGAAGTTTTGGAGATATTGGATGTTTTAGTTTTTATCCAGGAAAAAACTTAGGTTGTTTTGGAGATGGAGGAGCAATAACAACTAATAATAAAGAAATATATGATAGAATAAAAATGTTAAGAAGCTATGGAAGTGAAAAAAAATATCATCATATAGAAGTAGGGTATAATTCAAGATTAGATGAATTACAAGCAGGACTTTTAAGAATAAAATTGAGTCATTTAGTTGAATTAACTGATGAAAGAGAAAAATTAACAAAAAAATATTTAGATGGAATAAAAAATCCATTAGTAACTTTACCTAAAATAAAAGAAAATTGTACTCATGTATGGCATTTATTTGTAGTAAGAGTAGAAAATAGAGATAAATTCCAAAAATATTTAGAAGAAAATGGGATAGGAACAATGATACATTATCCAATTCCTCCACATTTATCAGTAGCTTATAAAGAATTAGGATATAAAGTAGGAGATTATCCAATAACAGAAAAATATGCTAATACAGTTTTAAGTTTACCATTATATAATGGAATGACAGAAGAAGAAATAGATTATGTGATAAAGAAAATAAATGAATATAGAGGATAAAAATGAAGAAAATTTGTATAGCAGGAAAAAATAATATAGCAGTTGAAATAACAGATTACATAGAAAAAAATATAGAATGTGAATTATTTGTTATTCCAAATTCAGCAGATGATGGTGTAAATAAATGGCAAAAGTCTTTTTTGAAATTCTCTTTAGATAGAAAATTAAAAATAATTTCTTTAGAAGAAGCTTATAAAATAAAAGATTTAATATTTATTTCATTAGAATATGATAAAATTATAAATCCTAAAAAATTTAATACAACAGAGTTATTCAATATACATTTTTCATTATTACCCAAATATAAGGGAATGTATACATCTGCTTTACCAATTTTAAATAATGAAAAAGAAACAGGAGTAACATTTCATAAAATAAATACAGGAATAGATACAGGAGATATAATTGCTCAAAAAGTAATAAAAATTGATTATGAAGATACAAGTAGAGATTTATATCTAAAATATATAAAAAATGGAATAATTTTAGTAAAAAATATAATTTGGAATATAATAGAAAAAAAATATGTTGTACAACAACAAGATTATTTAGAAAGTACATATTTTTCTAAAAAATCTATAGATTATAAAAATTTAAAAATAGATTTAAATCAAACAGCTATAAATATTCATAATCAAATAAGAGCTTTTAATTTTAGGGAATATCAGTTACCAGAAGTTTATGGAAGTAAAATTATTGCTACCAAAATAACTAATCAAAAATCAATAAAAAAATCAGGAGAAATATTATTTGAAACAGACAATGAAATACTAATTTCAACAATTGATTATAATATTATTTTATATAAAGATAAAGCTGAAGAATTAATAACAGCATGTAAAATAGGAGATTTAATTAGTGTAAAAAACATTTGTAAAAATAAAGAATATCTAAAAATTAGAACTAAAGAAGGATGGGACCCACTAATAATAGCAACTTATAATAATCATAAAGATATAGTTGAATATTTAATCTCAATAGGAGCTGATATATATACTACAAACTATAATAAAACAAATTTATTGATGTATGCAAAGGAAGCTTTCTTAAATAAAAATGACATTTATTTATTAGAATTATTCTTAAAATTAGGTTTAAATATTTTTGAAGAAGATATTTTTGGAAAAAATTTATTAGATTATTGTAATGAAGAAATAAAAGAAAAAATAAATGGGGATGGGGTACAAAAATAGTACCTTAAATTTATTTTTAGGAAAAGTAATAACTTTTCGTTTAGTTCAAGAATATGATGCAGAATTTATTTTAAAGTTAAGAAATAAAAAAGAATAAAAAAATATATTTCAAAAACTAATATAACTATTGAGGAACAAAAAGAATGGATAAGAAATTATAAGGAAAGAGAAAAAATAGAAAGGAGTTTTATTTTATAATAGAATATAAAAATAAAATTTCTTGTGGAACAGTCAGAATTTATAATATAGAAAGTAATAGTCGTACATGGGGAAGTTTTATTTTACCTGACGGAGCTTCTTATGAAACAATATTACTTTCAATTAATTTTATTAAATATAATTTAGAAATAGAAAATATTTATTTAGATGTAAGAAGAGAAAATTCAAAAGCAATTCATATATATGAGAAATGTGGATTTAGAAAAATAAGGGAAGATGAGATAAATTATTATATTTTTAAGGAGTAATTATGTTATTTAATTCATATGAGTTCGTTTACCAATAGTATAATAGATTAAAAAAAATTTAATAAAAAAGATTGTGATTAGAAGGAAAAAAGATGAAAATAAATTTAAAAAATATTGCTGTTTATTCTTTAGTTTTGTTCTGTTCTTTAAAAACTTCAATATATAGTATAACTTATAATAATAGAACAATAATAATAAAATATATAATTTTTTTAATTTTAGTTGTTATGGGGATAAGTTTTTTTGTATATAAATTGAAGTTAAATAAAGTAAATTTAAAAAGTATCTTTATGACAATAATTTCTTTTCTTAATAAATGTCCTTTTGTCTTAGGAAGTTTATATGGAATTTTAATTAATTTAGTTACAAATTATTTCTTATTAGATAAAGATACATTCCTTAGGAAAAAAGCATATAAAATATTATTTAATTTTTTATTTATATTATCACTATTAAGTATATTGGAATATTTATATTATCAATTAGGTGGAAATATTAATTTTATAATAGGAACTAATTATAAAATTAATTTTGGAGTTTGCTATTTTATAGGAGTTTTTAATTCATATTTAGTAAATATAGAAACAGGAAATATATTAAATAGATTACTTTCTATATATGATGAGCCAGGATATTTTGGAACTTTTTTAGGAATTTTTATTTTATTTTTAAAAAATGATAGTAGATTTAAAAAAATAATAATTTATCTAGCTGGTTTTTTGACACTAAGTACAGCTTTTATTTATTTTTTTATAATGAAAATAATAATAGAAGGGTTTGAAATAAAAAAAATATTAAAGAGTGTTTTTATATTATTTATAATAATAAATTTAAGTTATTTTTATAGTGAAAAAAATATAACTTTTAGAAATAATGTTGTCTTGAAGATAGAGAGAATAGTTGAAAATAAAAATTTAAATAGGCTTTCAAAAGGAGAATCTTGGAAGAAAATAGAAGAATTTAAAAAAAATGGAAATTTATTATTAGGAGAAAGAAAAAGTTTTGAGAATGATGGAGGACTTTCTATTTGGATGAAAATTTATGAGATAGGATATTTGGGAGTTTTAATTGAAATTTTACTTTTTCTTAATATTGCAAGATTTTTTAATTTAAAAAATAAAAAAAGCAAAATTTTTATTTTAATAGCCTTATCTAGTATATTTCAAAGACCAAATATATTAGATTTAACAACATTGATATGTATGTATTGTGCTCCCACTAATTATGATGAAATTGTAGAATGATTATCTATAAAAAATAGTGTAAAATGATTTTCTATTACTTGAAATTTTTTTAAAATTAAAATTAAGAATTTTATTATTATAACATTATTATATTATAAAAAATGAAAAGATTTTTATAAATTAATTTAATAATTGCTTTTGATAGAGTTTTATGATAAAAATCTAATATATAAATAGAAAATTATTTTTGTTAAAAGAAAAAGATTGAGCTTAGAAAAAAGAAGAAAGTGTTATTGTTATATATTTTATCAAGTACATAATATTTTAAAATATATTTTTAATAAAGATATAAAAAGAAAAAATTTTTAGTAAAAATTTAAAAATCTATATCAAGCTCTTTTGAAAAATAGTGTTTGGGAATTTAGAAAGGATAAGAGTAATTTGAAAGAATGTATAGAAAATTTATATAGTAAAAAATATTTTTAGGATAAAAAAGTTCCTAAAAAAGAAGAGTTACTTTTAATATATAAGAAATATATTTTATGATTTTATTAAATATGAAATATTAATTTATAAAAAAATTCATATTATCAATAAATTAATTTAAGAAGGTGCCTATAAAGCACCTTCTTTCCTTATCTCCTCCTCTCTACATATCCTCTAAAATCTCTACAACACTTCTATAATCAACTATCACCTCTTTATTTTGATAATTTTTTAATTTTATAAACTCCTTAGAATTTTTATAAAACTCATCTTCTATACAATATTTTATATTTCTCAACTCTTTTTTAGTATAGACTTTTTCCCTATGAATAATGCAGTTATAAAAATAGATTTCATCTAAAGGTATATACATTAAAGTTTCATTTTTCAAAATAACAATATTTTTTCTTAAAGAAAATTCAAACTCTCTAGAATAATTTGCTCCTTCAATTTCCACATTAATAAAATATTCTTTATCAAAATCAATATCAATCAAAGGTAAAATTATTCCCAATTCATTTTCATTTTTAAAAATAATTCCCTCTGAATAAATCTCTTTTTTAAGAGAAGTTAGAAAGCTAGTTTTTACCAAATAATTTTTTAAATTCACAAAACCATCTCCTTATTAAATAAAAGTTATAGTCATTTTAATAAATTCTTTTAAATATACCAAATTAGAATACTATATATTGGAGTTACTATATTCATTTAAAAATATTTTTGAAAAATCAGAAAAAAAGTCTATTTGTAAAAGATGACACATTTTAATAAATAATTTAAGATTTAATTCACTTTGGCAATTTTCATAATAACTTATAGTCTTTTGAGTTACTCCAAGTAGTTTAGCAAATTCTTTTTGAGTATACATCTCCTTTCTCTTAGTTTTTAAAATACTTACAGTTTCAATATAGCTTTTGTCATAAATCATTAATCTGTTATTCATTTATTTACCCCTTAATTTTTAAAATACATATGTTTTATTTTATCCTAAATTAGCAAATATACATAAAAGGAATATTTTTTATAATTAAATAAAATTTTATGGTATAATAAAAATAAACCATAATTAAAGGAGATTTAATGAGAGAGATTACTTGTCCACTTGAGCTAATATTTCATATTTTAAAAGGAAAATGGGCACCTATGATAGTGTGGAGAGCTAGATTAGGAAATCAGAGACTAACAGATTTAAAAAAAGATATATTAAACTGTAATGAAAAAATGTTAATTCAACATATAAATGAATTGATAAAATATGGAGTTTTGGAAAAAATAGAATTTTTAGAATACCCAAAACATACAGAATATAGATTGACAGACTTTGGTTGGAAGCTAATTCCAATTCTTGCAAAAACTCAAGAACTAGGGATAGAATACTTACAAAAAAGTCAGTTATTCACAAAAGATGAATAATATGATATCCTAAAAGAAAACTACAGGAGGTATACAATTATGAAAAAAAATTTAGTTGCAGGACTTTTTCTTTTAGGAGCATCAGCTTTTGGATTAGATTTAAATAGTAAAGGGATAGAAAATGGATATATTCTAGAAAAATATGGAGTTCATGGGGTAGAAAAACTTAATGGAATGCCATCACTTTCTTTACCATTAGAGTGGAAAAATGCTCCAGAAGGAACAAAATCATATGCTTTAGTGATGATAGACCACGATGCTATACCAGTTACAGGATTTACTTGGATACATTGGACAGCAATTATTCCAGGAGATTTAAATAAATTGGAGGAAAATGCAAGCTTAGAAAATAAAGATATTATTCAAGGAGTCAACAGTTGGATATCTTCAATGGGAGGATTATCAAAAGCAGATGCTTCTCATTTTGGTGGACCAGCTCCACCAGATAAAGAGCATGATTATACTTTCACTTTATATGCTTTAGATAAAGAATTAGATTTAGAAAATGGATTTTATCTAAACGAACTTTACAAAGCAATGGAAGGGCATATTTTAGATGAAGCTACAATAACAGGAAAGTATAAAAACGTTAAATAATTTTATAAAAACAGGAGATAGTGCATAAAATTGCAATATCTCCTATTTTTTTTTTATGGAAATAAAAATATTACTTTGGAAATTAATACTTTTTTATCAATATAGCAAAAGGGATTGATTTTTTTTTTTTTTTGTAGTAATCTATATTAAGACAATTAAATATTGAATGAAAAGGAAATATTATGTTGGTAAATAATCTGTTTTTGTTAAAAAGTGTAGGTATAAATTTTATATTTACAATAACTACATCTATTTTAGGATTTTTCTTAAATAGATATTTTGTTGTGTATTTAGGAATAAATTATTTGGGAGTTATAAAATTATTTACAGAGATATTAGCTTATTTAAGTATAGTGGATATGGGTATTGGAAGTGCAGCAGCCTATGGACTTTATAAACCTTTAGCTGAAAAAAATTATGAAAAAATAAATATAGTTTTTTCCACATTAAAATCAATATATATAAAAATTTCAATGTTTATTCTTATTTTTGGGGTAGTAATAACTTTTTTCTTAGGTTTTTTTATAAAAGATATAGTTATAACTAATGAGATAAAAATATATTGGCTACTAATGGTTTCTAATACAGCTATAACCTATCTTTTTGGAAAATATATTACACTTTTTAATTCAGACCAAAAATTTAATTTTGTAAAAATAGTACAGGGAAGCACTAGAATAGTAAGTTTTCTATTTCAAATTATACTTTTAATAAGGTTTCAGTCTTTTTTAGGAATAGGAATTTTAATAGTATTGGAATCTATTTTTCAATATGTAATTTATAGTATTTATTACAGAAAAAAATATTCTTATATAAATATTACAAAGGCTAGAGATAAAACCATATTTAAAAATTTAAAGAATTTATTTTATCATAAGTTAGCAGGATTAGTAGTTTTTAATACAGATTTAATATTAATTTCTAAATATGTTTCTATAGAAATTGTTGGAATTTATGCTAGTTATCAAATGGTTTATAGGATGATAATGGTGCTTATTGGAATTTTAATTGGAGTAATTTCTCCTATTACAGGAAGATATATAGCTAGTCATTCTAAAAAAGATATTTTTAAATTATTTAATTTATTGAATACATTATTTATAATACTAGCAATAATCTCTTCATATTTGTTTTATAATCTTATAAGCTCCTTTATAGGAATATGGTTAGGAGAAAAATATATATTATCTCAAGGTACAAGTTTTTTAATAACTATAAATTTATTTATAGGAATATCAAGACAAATTTTGGAGATTTTTAAAGAAAATAGTGGATTTTTTGATGATATATACAATCCTATAATGGAAGCTGTTATAAATTTTGTATTTTCTATAATCTTAGTAAAATTTTATGGATTAAATGGGGTTATTATAGGAACAATAATTTCAAATTTAATTGTAGTTATGGGAATAAAACCTATAATGACTTTTAATAGAGCCTTTGATAAAGGGATAATCGATTATATAAAAATATATGGAAAAAATTTAATATTAATCTTTTTTACTTTTTTTATAGGAAATTTTTTAAAGAAATATTTTATAATAAAAATTTTAAATATAAATACATGGATACTTCAAGGGGTAATACTTACATTACTCATATTATTTGTTACAGTTATAGTATTTTTAATAGATAAGGATTTTAGAAAAATATTAAAAGAAAAGAGATGGGAAAAATGAAAGAAATAAAATTTTCTGTTTTAATATCAACTTATATAAAAGAAAAACCAGAATATTTAGATAAAGCTTTAGAAAGTATTTTAGATAAACAAATTTTAAAACCAAATGAAGTAGTATTAATAAAAGATGGAAAATTAACAGAGAAATTAGATGAGGTTATAGATAAATATAAAAATAAATATGGAGAGATGTTTAAAATAATTCCCTTAGAAAAAAATTGTGGCTTAGGGGAAGCTTTAAGAATAGGGATAGAAAACTGTTCCTTTGAATATATAGCTAGGATGGATTCAGATGATATTTCAAAACCAGAAAGATTTAAGGAACAGATAGAATTTATAAAAAATAATCCAGAGTATGATGTAGTAGGTACTTTAATAGAAGAATTTGAAAATGAATTGGAGATAAAAAGAATAAGGAAAGTTCCAGAAAACTCTTTAGAAATAAAAAAGAGATTAAAGATAATCTCTTGTATAAATCACCCTACAGTAATTTTTAAAAAATCTTCAGTTTTAAAAGCAGGTAATTATTCTTCAAAGTTTCGTTATTTAGAAGATTATTATTTATGGATAAGAATGAGTAATGAAGCAAAATTTTATAATATGCAAAAATCTCTTTTATATTTTAGAGTTGTGGAAGATACTTATAAAAGAAGAGGTGGAATAAAATTCTTTTTCGAAGAGGTAAAATTTCAAAAGGAATTATTGAGAATAGGTTTCATTTGTAAAAAAGAGTATTTAAAAAATATAATGATAAGAGGTATTTTTAGAATAACCCCATATAATTTGAGACGATATATTCAAAAAAATTTTTTAAGAAAAAGTATATAGGGAGTAAATATGATAAATTATTCAGTTATAATTCCTCATTATAATTATGGGAAAAAGATAAAAAAACTATTGGATACTATTCCAGATAGAGAAGATATAGAAGTAATAATTGTAGATGACTTAAGTACAGAAAAGGAGTTAAATAATCTATTAGATACAATAAAAACTTCTAATAAAAGAAATATAAATCTTTTATATAATTCAAAAGAAAGTAAAGGACCTGGTGGAGCAAGAAATTTAGGTATAAACTCTTCTAGTGGAAAGTGGTTAATATTTGCAGATTCAGATGATTATTTTCTAGATAATGCTTTTGATGAATTTGATAAAAATAAAGATAGAGAAGAGGAAGTATTGTATTTTTATATGACAAGTATAAATGAAAAAACAGGTAAAATTTCAGATAGACATATATGGTATAATAAAAATTTAGCTAGATGTGAAGAAGAGATAAAAAAAGAAAATTATAAAAAACATATTATAAAAATAATTTCTCCATGTGGAAAAATGATAAAAAGACAGTATATATTAAAAAACAATATTTATTTTGGTAGAGGTTTTTGTGGAGAAGACCAAATATTTTCAGCTAAATTAATAGTTTTATCAAATAATATAAATGTAATTCATAATCAAGTATATTGTATTTTAAAAAGAAAAGGAAGTATTACAGAAAAAGATGAAGAAAGACTTCATTGGGAAACTTTAAATAGTTTTATAGAAGTAGATACTTTTTTAAAAGAAACTAATAATATAGATTATAGGAATTACTATATACTTTTTCTTTTTAAAAGTCTGAAATTTGGAAGAAAAACATTTTTTAAAACTTTAAAAATTATAAGAGAGAATAATTTAAAACTATTTACTAAAGAATTTTTTATTAAATTAATAAATCTTAAAATAGTGTGGAGATTTATATTGAGTAATATAAAAAATAGAAGTATTTAGAAGGGAAAATTATGGAAAAATATAAAATAAGTGTAATAATACCTGTGTATAAAGTAGAAAAATATTTAAAAAAATGTATAGATAGTGTTATTACTCAAGATTATCAAAATTTAGAAATAATCTTAGTAGATGATGGAAGTCCAGATAATTGTGGGAAAATTTGTGATGAATATAAGCCTAAAGACAGTAGAATAATAGTAGTTCACCAAAAAAATATGGGGTTAAGTGGAGCTAGAAACACAGGTCTAGATATATCTACAGGAGATTTTATCCATTTTATAGATAGTGATGATTGGATAGAGCCTAATTTATATAGTGATGTATCTCAATATTTTTATGATTACAATATGATAATGTTTGGTTATACCTACTTAGATGAAAGGGGAAATATATTAACAAAATTTATTTTAGAGAACAGTTTTAAAGGTGTAGTATTAAATCCAACTGCTTGGAATAAAATATATAGAAAAGAGTTATTTAAAGATACAAGGTTTCCTTTAGGAAAAATACACGAAGACCAATTTATAACACCCATTGTATATTTAGAAGCTAAAAAAATAAAATTAGTAAAAAAATACTATTATAACTATCTAAATAGGGAAAATTCTATAATGAATTCAGACAGAGGAGAAAAAGAGTTTCATGGATTTGAAGCTTTTATATATGTTCATAAATATTTAAAAGATAATAATTATAAAGCTGAATTTATAGAGCATAAAAAAATAGAAAAAACTTATGCTTTCAATTTTATAAATAATAAAAATTATAACTATAGAATTAAAAATTTTAAAAAGTTAAAAACTTATTTAAAAGAAATGGAAGTTTTTAATTTAAGAAATTTCTTTTTTTTAATTTTATGTTTTTTATTACCTAAAGGAATTAGAAATAAATTAGGAAATTTTTATAGAAATTATTTAAAAAAATACTCTTTTATGAGAAAGTTAAGGGAAAAAATATAATGATACAAAAACAGGAGATACTGCATAAACTTGCAATATCTCCTATTTTTCTAATTAGTTATATTTTCAACAGAATTTTTAATATCTTCCAAAAGGGTAAATCTTTTTGTATAGAGAGAACGTTTTTTTACAGGTATTTCCAGTAAATTTTTTCTCTCTATACTTTTAGGAAGTAACCAAAGTCCATTTTTATTAATGCCGTTTATGCTTTCCCAAAAATTATCATAATCAGCATGTATTTTCTTTTCTTTTCTGTGTTTGTATCTCATAGAGAAGTAAATATGTTTTGTTTTTCCAACCCCTATTTTAGTGTGGTTTGGGAATAGGAAATATAGTATTTCAAGAAGTAATTTTTTTGGAAAAACTCCATACATATTCTTTGTAGCTTCTTTTATTAAATCTTTGTCCTCTCCCTTTTCTAAACCTTGTAAACCTCCAATTATAATCTCATTATTATGAAATCCAAAAGTAAGTTTAGCCAAAGGTTTTTCAAGATGATTATAACAAATTAAAGTAAATTCACCCTCTTTATCGTAATTAGGATAAAGCTTTAAAATAATTTTAACTAAGTTTCCATCTTTTCCAGTAAAAGAACAAATTTCCAAATATCCATTTCTATAAATATCATTTAATAAATTTTTAGAGAATAATTTATCCAGTGAATTGTATGAAGATATTATAGAATTGACCTTTTCTCTAGTATTCAATCTATTAGTAAGGTAAGGTCTATGAATTTTACTACAAAGTACAGGATATCTGTATACTTCATCTTTTAAATATTCGTGACTAGTAATAAAATTAGCCAATTTTTTAGCATGTTGGTAAAGTAAAATAAACCTAATTGTATATTTGATTTTTGTTTTAAGGGTGTTTAATTCTCCTTTGTTTCTTCCTCTCTTAATTATAGAGTAATAGAAATCAATCTCTTTTTTCATATTAATCTCCTAATTAAAAACGGAAATACATTTTTGTTGAATACACAGTATCAGCACTTTTAAATTCTTCTAATCTAATGTCTAGGTTAACAGAAACTCCAAAGTTTTCAGTAAACTCCTTAGTAACTCCTGCACCTATCCAACTAGTATTTTTAACTTGATTAATTCCTTTGAATGTGTGAACAGTTGTACTATCAGTAAAATGTCCTTTGAAACTTAAATCTCTATCTCCAATATTAACTAATTGTGATAAATGGTAATTAAATGTAACATCAGAAACTTTTTGTTCCCCTTGTAGTCCAAAGATTAGATTTTGTTTGAAATAATCTTTATCATTAGCAACGATACCCCAGTCAGCACTACTTTCATTAAAATCCCCTCTTCTTAGATAATCCATAGAATATCCTATATAAGGAGTAATATATTCAAAATGTTTTCCAACTTCTAAGTAAGCAGAAACCATATTATCACCATGTTTTATTCTTCCAAACTCCACATCTCCATTTCTAGTTAGTAGAGCACGGTCAACAGTTGTATCAAAATGAGTTATACCAATACGACCTAAAGTATAGAAATTGTCAGCAAAATATTCTTTTTCATAAAGAGAAATTCCAATAGAGTTACTTCTATACTTTCCACCGTAGTTCTCAAAATCTCCATAACCTTTTCCATAAGACAGAGCAACTCCCACTTGACTATTTCCAACTCTTTTATCTATTCCAAAATGTCCACCATTTATTTTTGTATCAGCAGAAATATATCCATCTTCTTTTAATTTTCCACTAGAACTTTGGAAAGTTGACCAACCTTGCCATTCATAATCACTATTGTAGAAATCTTTTAAACTTCCAAGATGGTTTGATAAACTTTTATTTATATTTTGAGCTTGTACAAAACTTAAAGCTTGAGCAGAAGCATAAATTTCTCCAGAAACAATCTCTGTGGCATTTTTAAATTTATTAACAGACATTGAGATAATTCCATTACCTAATTCTTTTTCTTCTTCACTTATGTTTCCACTATTATATTTTTCATCTAACTCTTTTAAAGTGATTTC
Source organism: Fusobacterium sp. FSA-380-WT-3A (assembly GCF_012843705.1). Classification (NCBI taxonomy): domain Bacteria; kingdom Fusobacteriati; phylum Fusobacteriota; class Fusobacteriia; order Fusobacteriales; family Fusobacteriaceae; genus Fusobacterium; species Fusobacterium sp. FSA-380-WT-3A. The sequence continues at coordinate 111,293 of NZ_JABAFQ010000004.1, forward strand.
TATCTTTCTAGCAGTATCCTTTGAATTAATAGGAGCATCTCCTAAATAATCCACAGCATTTTCTCTAGAGATACTAGCCACTAAATTGTTATTTTCTCTATCTAAAGATATTTTTCTCATTCCGTTGATTTCAACATCTTTAATATTTCCAACTAATTCATCAGCTTTTATTAATTCAACTTTTTTCTCCTTTGGAGATACATAATTATCTGAATATACACTTACATGTAAGTTTTCAACATCAGCCTTTTTTATATTTAAGTGGGAATTTTCTTTTAAATGAATTTTTCCCTTATCATTTTTATAGTTTTCTATATAGGCTTCCTTTCCAACAACATTTAAAGTTCCACTATTTGTAACAATACTGAAACTATCTAAATCTTCAAATCCAACAGAAGCATTATTATGTAATACTAAAGTTCCATTTTTTTCAATATCAATTCCAGACCTATGTTTTTTATATATTTCTAATTTACCATCTTCAATTTTACTTTTTCCACTAAAAGTATTTTCACCAGTAAGGACTAAAGTTCCCTCACCTTTCTTTTTAAGTCCAGCATTTCCAAAAATATTATTTTCAAAATATGAAGTTTTTCCCTCTGGAATATTGGCGTTAAAGTATAAATTGTAGTCTTTAGAATCTTTATTTTTATAATCAGCTTTCAATATACTTCCTATGAAAGCTCCAGGACCTTTTAAGGCTCTTGAAAGATTTAATACTCCCCAACCATGACTTCCAGTTGGTTCAAAATCTATATATCTATTTTCTTCTGTTTCTCCATCTCCAACTCCCACTTTATTAGTTGTAGTAAATAAAGTTAATCTTACATCATTATTTGTCATCCAATCAAATTTACTAGCTACTTGTAGAGCTGCATTAGTAACTCTTGGGGCAGCAAAAGATGAACCAATATGACTGTTGTTTTCATAGTTAAGAGTAGATTCTCCAGGAGCAGATATAGCCCAATCTTTTACAGCTCCAGCATAGGCCAAATGAGCATCATAATCTTTATTATTATTTTTTCCATCAACACCTACAACAGATATCCATCCTCTTTCTAAAGAACTTCTTAAAAGAGGTGCTGCTGATTGAAGTTGTCCATTAGTAATAGTATGTCCACCACCATCATAGTTTCCATTTGCCCATACAAAAAGAGCATTTTCATTTTTTATAGCCTCTTCATAAAAATCTATTGCCTCTTTTCCAGATGGAATAATCTCCCTATTAACATCACCAGTTTTAACAGAAGAAAAAGCTCTGTAAATAGTATTTCTTTGTTCTTCATTTAATTTTACTTTTCCAGTAAGTCTGTCTTTATTTCCAAAGAAGTTTCTCTCTTGGATATAATCTAAATTACTTCCCCAAGATTGATTAAATACCTTTAATTTTTTAGGTCCGTCTCCATCATTTTCTTTCATCTTCTTTAAAATCTTTTTATAGTCTTCAAGATTATATCTTATAATATTATTTCCATTATCATTTTCACTTAAACTACTTGCTACAACCTTAGGAGTTACTCCTTGTAATAATGTATCTAATACTCCCTCTCCATGATAAGTGTGGTGGTCATTTCCCTTTGGTAAAAAGTCAATTTCTACACCCTTATCTCCATATTTTTTTCCTATTCTATCTTGATATTTTACAAAATCACTATCTAAAATTCCAACTACCAAACCTTTTCCCTCATGGGCTTCAACTTTAATTTGAGGTTTTGAATATGTAAGATTAGAAGGTAGCCCTTTTCCAAAAACAATTCCATTTACTTTATTGGTATCCTTATCAGGATTTACCTCTGGATTTACAACAGGATTTATTTCTGGCTTTATTTCTACATCAGGTTTTCTTTCAGGAACAATAATAGGTCTCATATTGTTATCACGAATAGGGGCAGAACCTCCTCCACCTCCTCCACAACTTGTTAAAAGTAACACAAGAGCAACTTGAAATAGAGGATTTTTTATATATTTTCTTTTAATTTTCATTTATTCTCCTTTAAAATTTAAACTTTATTTTACCAAAATATCATATCAGAAAAAATATTAAAAAAATTAAAAGTTACTTGAATTATAAAATTTTATACATCAATTCTTAAATTTTATACTTTTATTTATTTTGACAGAATCTAATTTATAAATTATAATTTAATATATGGCAAAAAAAGAAAGGACTGATATTTTGTATTACAAGGACATAAAAGCTCAAAAGAAAAAAATAAGTTTTGCAATTATTTTCACAGTTATAATCTCTATTTTTGTGTTGCAACTTTCTAAATCTCAAAAGGATTTTATATATGTTGTACCAAAAATTAAAAATTTTGAAATTTTAAACTCAAATATTGGAAAATATACCTTAAAAAATATAGTGACAAAAGAGGAAATCTCCAATGTAAAACAGATTAATATTTTAAATGGGAGTATTTTTTATAATGTTCCCAATGGTGAATATTTAGTAGAGGGAAGTTATTTAGGGGATAGTGATGAGATTGATTTAATAAAGGAAAAGGATTGGGAGAAAGTTTATTTAAACTTAGAAGGTGTAAGTTTTTCTCAATTAGAAGAGAGATTTTTAAATATCCTTACCCTTTGTCTAATTGGTTTTAATATATATCTATATATGAATACTAGACAGAAACTTCCAAAGAAAAATATCCTTAATTTTATGTTTTTCCTAGTAACTTTAAAAATATTTTTTGGATTGAGAATTGACCCAAGTAATAATATATTGATTTTTGTAGATTTTTTTGTAACGAGATTTTTGTTGTTTATGCTTATTTTTTATTGTTTAAAAAATATCTTCCCTAAAAGATTTAAAAAGTTAAAAAAACTCATATATTTTATTTTAGCTTTTATTTATCTTTATAATGTTGTGATTGGATTAATAATTTGCTCTCCACAAGTTTTAGTTTATTTTTTAAATGGGCATATAACTTTTTTAAAAATAATTTCTTTTGCAAGAAAATATATAGATTTAACTAGAGTTCTATTCTTTATCTTTTTAATTACCTTTATGACTTACAAAAATAAGATTAAAAGAGGAAATATTTTATCGTGGATAGTTTTATGGATAACATATTTTTTATTAGAATTTTCAAAGGAGTTATTCCCAAGATTTGAAAACTTAGGATACTTCATTGATATAATGGAGATTTTCTGTGTTTATTGGGCTTTGGTTTTCTATACTTTCAAAATTTATAGTAGAAATGTTTTAAGGACTATACTTTATTCTATTGTTATTACCCTAAGTTATGTAAGTTTATTTTATTTTAAAAACATATCTCAAGCAGCTATTGTATTAGGAGTATTTTTATTATTAGATTTTTATGCAGTTATAATAAATAAAATAATGGCTGTAGAGGATAAACCTATTGAAGAGATTTATAACCGTCTATGCTTAATAGATAATATCAAAGATTTTGAAAAGTTTTTAAAAAAAGATTTAAAAAAAGCTTTACCTTTAGAAGATGTTTTTGTAAAAATTCTTATTAATAAAAAAGAGATATATGATTATGTAGAAGAAAATCCACAAGATACAAATATTATTCCAACAGAGCTATTAAAAAATAAAAATTATGACTATGCTTACAAAATAGGTTTTAATAAAAATAAAGAGATAGCACTTATTTTTATAAAAGAGGGAGATGAGCCACTTACAATAGGAGAACAAAATTTCTTGTTAGACCTTTCATATAAAATATCTAATATAATCAATAAACTTAGATTAGAAACTCTTTATAAGGGGTTGAAGTAGTATGAAGATAGGGATAAAGGCTGAAGAAAATTTAAAAATTCTTTTAGAAGAGGTACTTCCTTATGAATATGTAAGTTTAGATGAAGATATAGATTTAAGTAATATAAATATAGTTATAATAGATTCAGATACAGAAAATTTAGAAAGTTATTTGGTAGATTACAAAAGAAATAATATAAATATAATAGCCTTAGTTGGAGAAAAAGATATTCATAAAATGAGAGAGCTTTTCTTAAGTAAATTAGTAGATGATTGTATTATAAGAAAAGAGATTTTTAGAATAGAGGAGAGTATTGAAAGATTAGCAAAAGAAAAAGCTCAAATTACAGGTTTTTATCTTTCAGATACTTTTAAAAAGGGAATTTATAAATTTTCAGATATAAACTATATAACTTATTCTGGAATCAGTAGAAAAACAGAGTTTCATCTAACAACTTCTGAAACTTTTACTGTAAAGAAAAATTTTTATGAGATTGAGGAAAAAATAAAAAATCTAACTATGTTTTATAAATTAGATAGAAGTACTATTATTAATATTCAACTGATTGAAATTCTAGATTTTAAAGAAGAGATGATAATATTTAAAAATAAAAACTTTATCTATACAAGCAAACAAAAATTAAAGGAGATTGAAAGCAAAAATTTCTTTGGAAAAAATATGGGATATTTAGAAATATAATTGTGACATTATAATTGCTTTTTTTCATATAATGAAGTATAATAAAATGCGAAATGATTGTTTTTGTAAGGAGAGTGAAATGGACAATAAAGATTATCAGTTAGAAGAAATCAAAAATTATCATCAGGAAGATGATGAAATTGATTTAATGGAACTTTTAGCTATATTAGTTAGAGAAAAGTTTACAATATTAGTAACTTTTATTATTGTATCAGCCTTATCTTTAGGAGTAGCTTTATATATGAGGGATAATGGAAAAAGTGCTGCAGTAATAGTAAAATTAGCTTCCCCAGAATTAAAAAATAAAAAAGTAAACTTATTGCCACCAAATGTCTTAGAAGAAGTTTATACTAAGGAAAACTTAGAAACAAAGGAGAAAATAAGTTTAGATAATTTTAGAGAGGCTTTTAAAATTTCTGGAATAATTCCACAGGATGTAAAAACACAAATGGAATTTGCAGAAAAGAAAGGGGAAACTTTAGATTACATACCAGAAAATTACTCTATTCAATTAAGAATAGGAGATTTAGAAACAAGTAAGAAAATTTTAAATGAGTATATTCAGGGATTAAATAGAGAGTTTAAAGATAATTATGAATCTAAATATAGAGCTGAAATTATAGATACTAGTATAGTTGACAGTACTACAAGTGAATATCAAGATATCCTTGATTTAATAAAAAAAGATAGAGATATTTTAGAAAATGTTATCAATGAAAAGTTAAAAACAAATATCTCTTATGTATCTTATGGCTTTGGATATAGAGATATTCAAATAAAAATAAAAAATTTAGAAAATATAAAAATAAATAAAATTGAAAGTTTTTTAGAAGCTACAAATATAGTAAAAAATCCAGATTCCTTTAAGGCTATATCTAAAGGAAGAATAGATAAATTAAAATTGTTATTAGATGAAAAATTAAAAGTTCAAAATGATTATTTAAGTATTTTAGAAAATGAAAAAAGAAGTGATAAAACTACAACTATTCCTAAAGGTTTAAAAATAAATCTAGAGGATGATAAAGAAGATGAATATTACTCAAAAATTATTAATTCTAATATAAATCTTCAAAATGAAATAAGTGCTATAAAAAATCAAATTAAAATTTTAGAATTAAAAAATGCTAATTTAAAAACAGGAACAACAGAAGAGATATTATATATAAAAAATGGTATAAAAAATATAATAACTGATTACAATATGATAATAGAAGAGTTTAATCAATTAGCAATTCAAGAAAATAGAATAAAATATGGAGAGATGTTGAAGAAAGCATCTCCTATTACAATAGTTTCAGAATCAAAAGCTAAACTTATATTGGCTGCAGGAGTTGTGTTAGGTTTATTCATGGGAATTTTAATAGCATTTTGTAAAGAGTTTTTCAAATCATTTAAAAAATATTTAGGTGTTATAGTGGTATTCTTTTTAGTTACATCTATAGGGTATTCACAGGAGAAATTTATTATTTCTTTCTCTCATAAAGAGATAACTAAAGGGCAAAATCCTGATAAAACTCCTCTTAATATAGAAAAAATAATGGAAAATTATATAAAGAAAAATTTTCCTAATGAAAATAGTGCAAAAATAGTTATTACTCCTATATTAATGGAAGACAGTTATAAGAAAGTAAAAAGTAGATTAATATCAGATAGCAGTTATTTATATATTCCAACTCAATATATAGTTTCTTTAGAAACAGATGATATTTCAAAGGAGAAAGAAATCTGTGATAAATTAAAATCAGAGTTTCCTAAATTTTATATAGATTATTTCCTAAATAAAAGTGAAGATTTTTCTAATAAAGAGACTTTTGAAGAGGAAAATTATACAGAAAGATTGGATGGTTTAAATAATACTCTTATAGGAATAGAAGAAGATATTGAAAATAGAAAACTTTTTGAGGGAAATAACAAGAAAAAAGAGGAATATAATAGAATATCTTTTGAAATCTGGAAAATAAGAAATAGTATTTATAGAGATTTAGAAAGTTATATTGTTTCTAATAATCTAGCTTTAAATGTTGAAAAAGAAAAAATATTGTTAGCTGGAGAAAAAACAATATTATTGAGAGAATTAGAAACAATAAAAGAAAAGATAGCTTTTTATTCTAATTTGTTATCAAAATACAATTTAGGTTCTAATGAAGTAGTAATCCTTGAAAATGGTGATTTAGCAGTACAAAATAAAAGTTCTATAAAAGAAAAACAATATTTAGAAATATCTGCTAGTAATTTAAAACTATTGGAAAAAGAAAAGGAAATCAATAGAAAAATCTTAGAAATTGAAAAACTTAGTACAAGTTTAAGAAAAGTTACTGAAAAAGAAGCTTTGGTTTTAGAAGAAAAGTTTAAAATTCTAGAGAGAGAAATCTATATATTAGAACAAAAAATAAAATATATAGAGCTTAGAGATTACAAAAGAGAATATGATTCAAGTGTAAGAATATCAGAGTATAAAGAAAAATAAAATAAAAGGGTGTTGTAAATTTTTACAATACCCTTTTTGTTTAGAAAAATTATAAAATAATTTTCTTAAATTAAAATAATTTCTAATTAGAAAGAATAAATAATTCCTCCACCAATAGCTGTAACAATATCATCATGAGCTAAAGGAGAATCAGCTAACTCTTTAGATAATTTTGTTATTCCAATAAATCCAACTGTAGAAAAACTTTCAGTTAGTTGATAGTTTCCAAGTAATCCAACTCCACAAGTATATCCAGATTTTCCCTCATAAGCTCCATTAATATTATATGATTGTGGTCTTAGAGCCTCGTGATTATCCACACCAAAATAATAATCTACCATACTACTATTGTAGTAAGTATAATTGAAGCTAGGAACTAAAGTAAATTGAGAATTGATGTAGAAAGGTTTATTAAGTTTAAAATGAATATTTCCACCCTCTTTTCCATATTCAAAAGCTACAGAAGAATTAACATCAAAAGGGATAAAAGTATAAGAAAATTCAGCTCCACCCATAAATTGAGTATCTCTGTCATCAATTCCTCTATAACCTGCATCCATATCTTTAGCCTCTATTTTATATCCTCCAAAAGGAAGAGCATAAAGAGAAAAAGAATAATTGTCCTCTTCAATTAAATTATAACCAAAAGCAAGTCCATATGGTTTTCCACCGTCAATAAAAAATCCATTATATTCAATATCTATAAAAGGTAAAATATAATGAGGTTTGTCACTTTTGAAAACTTTGCTAGTAAGTCCATATCCTAAACCAACACTGTCAGCATAAGCACCTTGAGCAAGAATAGCTCCAATTCCTAAAATTAAAAAAGCTTTTTTCATAAATTACCTCCAAAAATTAAAATGACTTTCAAGTCATTTTTTAAAAATAAAGTATATCACATTTTTTAATATTAGTCAATGTAAAATAAATCATAATAATTGATTTTTATTTTATAATAAAGTATAATAAAATTATAAAATTATATTTAAAGGGAGTAGCTTATGAAAGGAATAATATTAGCTGGAGGGTCAGGAACAAGATTATACCCTCTTACAATGGTAACATCAAAACAACTTTTACCAGTTTACGATAAACCAATGATATTTTATCCTCTATCAACTCTTATGTTAGCAGGAATAAAAGAGATTTTAATAATTTCAACACCACAAGATTTACCAAATTTTAAAAAACTTTTAGGAGATGGAAGCCAATATGGAATCTCTTTAAGTTATGCAGAACAACCAAGTCCAGATGGACTTGCTCAAGCATTTTTAATTGGAGAAGAATTTATAGGAAATGACTCTTGTGCAATGATATTAGGAGATAATATTTTCTATGGAGCAGGACTTTCAAAACATTTAAAAGAAGCTGAAGCCAAAGAGGTTGGAGCAACAATTTTTGGTTATTATGTAAATGACCCAGAAAGATTTGGAATAGTGGAGTTTGATAAAGATGGAAAAGCTATATCAATAGAGGAAAAACCAGAACATCCAAAATCAAATTATTGTGTAACAGGATTATATTTCTATGACAATAGAGTTGTAGATTTTGCAAAAAAAGTAAGACCATCAAAAAGAGGAGAGTTAGAAATAACTGACTTAAATAAAATGTATTTAGAAGATGGCACATTAAATGTAATAACTTTAGGAAGAGGTTATGCTTGGCTAGATACAGGAACAATGGATTCTTTAGCAGAAGCTACAGAGTTTATAAAAACAATAGAAAATCGTCAAGGAATACAGATAGCTTCTTTAGAAGAGATAGCATATTTACATAAATGGATAGATAAAGAAAAACTTTTAGAAGCAGCTAAAAAATATGGAAAATCAAACTATGGACAATATCTTTTAAAGGTAGCAGAGGATAAAATAAAATATTAGGAGAAAAAATGAAAGTTATAAAAACAGATATAGAAGGAGTTTATATAATAGAGCCACAAATTTTTGGAGATAATAGAGGTTGGTTTACAGAATCTTGGTCACAAAGAAAAATGGAAGAGGCTGGACTTTTTTATAATTTTGTACAAGATAACCACTCTTTTTCAGCAGTAAAGGGAACTTTAAGAGGATTACATTTCCAAAAAGGTGAGGCTTCTCAAGCAAAACTTGTAAGATGTGTGAGGGGAGCAGTTTTAGATGTGGCAGTAGATTTAAGAAAAAATTCTAAAACTTACAAAAAATGGGTTTCTTGTGTTTTATCAGAAGAAAATAAAAGACAGTTTTTAATCCCTAGAGGTTTTGCTCATGGATTTTTAACTTTAACTGACAATGTAGAATTTTTATATAAAGCTGATAATTATTATAATTTTGAAGCTGATAGAAATATAATTTGGAATGATAAGGAGCTAAATATCGATTGGGGAATTGAAAATCCCATTCTTTCTCCAAAAGATGCTAAAGCTCCAAAACTATCAGAAAGTGATGTAGATTTCTAAAAATATTGACTTTTTAACAAAAATATCTTATAATATATATGTAAATACCCGTTGGGTACTAGTTAAGTGAATTAACAAGTTCAGATAGAAGCTCTCAAGAAATTGGGAGCTTTTATTCTGCCCTTGAACAAGGTAGAAATTCACTTAACTAGGAGGTATACTATGAATGTGTATATCAATACTATCAATTTTAATACTGGATTTGTAATAATAATCTGTATTTTTATTTGGTGGTGGTATAACAGAAAATAGTATCCTCAACCCTTCGGGGTCTTTTTATTTTACATATTTATTTATTAAATTATTAGCTTTAGTTTGAGTTATTTTTAGATAATTAGCCAATTTTCTTGAAGAATTATATTTTTTATATGCTTTATTTATCAATTGAGCTTTAAACTCATCTACTTTTTCTTCAAAAGAAAAACTTTCATCATCATCAAATATATTATTTTCTATAGGTGTATTTTGATATTTAATAAAATTACTTATATTTATTAAATCATTTTCCGAAGTTATAATCAATCTTTCAATTCTATGTTGGAGTTCTCTAATATTTCCATGCCACTTTTCATTTTTTAAATACTCAATAGTTTCATCACTTATTTTCTTATTTAAAGAATATTTTTTATTAAAAATATTAAAGAAATGTTTTACAAGATAGGGAATATCCTCTTTTCTCTCCCTTAGAGCTGGAAGATGCAATTCAATAACATTTAATCTATAATATAAATCCTCTCTAAATAATTTATTCTTAACCATCTCTTTTAAATCTCTGTTAGTAGCAGCAATAATTCTAACATCAACTTTAATTTCTTTGTTAGAACCAATAGGCATTATTTTTTTCTCTTGTAAAAATTGTAAAAGTTTAGCCTGTGTTGTTAAAGGTAGTTCAGAAATTTCATCTAAAAGTAAAGTTCCTCCATCAGCAGTTTCAATAAGTCCCTTTTTTCCACTGTTATTAGCTCCTGTAAAAGCCCCTTTTTCATAACCAAATAATTCACTTTCAACTAAATTTTCAGGAATACTAGCACAGTTTAAACTTATAAAAGGTTTTCCTTTTCTAGTCCCACTAGAGTGAATATATTTTGCCAAAATACTTTTTCCTGTTCCACTTTCCCCTGTAAGAATACAAGAAACATCAACAGTACTTATTTTTTCAGCTATCTTAATAATTTCTTTCATTTTTTTGCTATTGGTTTCCAATAAATATTCTGTAGAATTATCCAGATTTACAGATACATAATTAGGATTATATAAAGTTATATTTTGTGGATTATCTCTGACACTCATAACCACATATTTTATATTATTTTTATCATCAAATATAGGAATAGCTATTGTTGTAATACTTGCTCCAAATATTGTACTTTGATGAGCCATATAAGGTTTCTTTTCTTCATATACAATAGGAAGAATAGAGCAATCCCAAGTACTATTTTTTTGAGAAACAAAATCAAAAAAAGATTTTCCAATCATAGATTCAGCAGAACAATTATAGTGTCTTTCACAAGCATTATTTACATAGACAATATTGTAACAATCATCATATATCATAACTTCATCATAAAGATTATCAATAAGATGACGAAACTCCTTAAACTCTTTAGAAAAATTTATATTTTTAAATATCATAATAACCACCCTATTTTTAATATTAATATATTATATAATAAATTTGAGTTAAAATCAATTCAGCGAGTTAAAAATAACTCTAAAAAAATGAAATGTTTTTAACTCATCAATTAAAAAATATGAAAAAAATATTCTAAATTTAAAAAAAATGTTCTAAATAAAATATTTTTTTATGGCATTAATATTGCTTTAATAATTTATAAAATAATTTAGGAGGTATAAAATGAAAATAACAGATATCGAAGTTATATGTTTAAGAGTTCCAAAATATGAAGACTCTTGTGAGTGGGGAGAAGATGCTGTTATAGTAAAAGTTCATACAGATATGGGAATTACAGGAATTGGAGAAAGTGATACATCTCCATTAGTTGTAAAAGCTTTAATAGAAGCTCCAGAAACAAACCTTTATTGTAGTGGACTAAAAAGATTACTAATTGGAGAAAATCCATTAGAAATTCAAAAACTATGGGATAAAATGTATTGGGCTTCTAACTATGTAGGAAGAAGAGGGGCTGGAATTCATGCAATCAGTGCCATTGATATAGCTTTATGGGATATAGCTTCTCAATATTATAAAGTTCCAATCTATATGTTACTTGGTGGAAAATATAGAGATAAAATAAAAACATATGGAACTTTCATTCCAGCAGATACTCCAGAAGAAAATAAAGAAATAGTTCGTAGATTAAAAGAGCAAGGATTTAAAAGTTTAAAATTTGGTGGAGGAATTTTAGGAGATGACCCAGATACAGATGAGGCAATAATCAAAGCTGTAAGAGAGGAAGCTGGAGAAGATTTTCAATTACAAATAGACTTAGCAACAAAATGGAGAACTTATGGACATTCAGTTTATATGTTTAAAAGATTAGAAAAATATAATTTAAACTGGATTGAAGAACCAATCTTAGCAGATGATTTAAAAGGATATAAAAAATTAGGAGAAATTTCTAGTGTAAAAGTTGCTGGTGGAGAATCTTTAACAACTCGTTATGAATTTCAAGATTTCTTAAAAAATGCAGAACCAAGTATAGTTCAACCAGATATTACAAGATGTGGTGGAATTAGTGAAATGAGAAAAATTTATGATTTAGCAACTTTATCAGGAACAAAATTAGTTCCACATGGATTTAGTACAGGAATTTTATTAGCAGCTACAGTACAATTTTTAGCAGCTACAGAACAAGGAGATTTAATAGAATATTCTCAAAGTAACAGTCCATTATTTACAAAATTAGTAAAAAATAGAATACAAATGGAAGATGGATATGTAAAAGTTCCAGACTGTATCGGTTTAGGTGTTGAATTAGATGAAGAATTAATAGAAAAATATAGAATGAAATAAAAAATAGAAATAAAAATAAAAGTAGGGTAAAATAAAAAAGGGGGAAAAATGGAAAATACAGGAACATTAGATAGAAAGACCTTATTAGCAATAGGAACAGGATGTGTAGTTGGGGCAGGAGTTGTTAGTCTAGTTGGACAAGCTATTGGACTTACAGGATATTCAGCTTATATAGCTTATGCTTTAGCAGTAGTTTTAGGATTAATTTATAACTTACCTATAATTTTTGCAAGTGGTGCCATAAAAATGGATGGAGGACCATATGCTTTAATCAGTACAATACTTGGTAAAAAATTTGCAGGAATGTATGTAGTTAGTTTCTTTCTTTACTTTCCAACAATAGCAATTTATGGAGTTGCTTTAGGAAAATATGTAAACTCTTTATTACCAAATGTACCAGTAAAACTTGTGGCTTTAATTGTACTAACACTTTTCTATGTTATAAACTTACGTGGAATAGATTTCTTAGCAAAAGCTCAAAATATAATGACAACACTTTTAGTAGTTGGATTGATTACATTTGCTTTAATGGGAATTAATAAATTAAATATGAATCATATTTTAGATGTAAGCAGTCCTGAATTCTTTACAAATGGACCAAAGGGAGTTTTAAATGCTATTTGTGTATTAATGTTCTCTACAACAGGTCAATATTATGTAATATACTTCACAAGATTTGCAAAAAATCCTAAAAAAGATATGCCATTTGCAATATTAGGAACAACAGTTATAACTTTATTCTTATATGTTTCAGTTACATTAGTAGCAGTTGGAGTTTTACCTTTAGATGTTGTAAAAAATCAACCTTTAACATATGTTGCTCAAGAGATTTTATCAAAACCATTATTTATATTCTTTATGATTTCAGCTCCATTTATGGCACTAGCTACAACAATTAATGGTTGCTTTGCAGCTTATGTAGAACCAATATTTAATGCTACAAAAGATGGATGGTTCCCTGAAAAATTAGGAAGAACTAATAAAAAAGGAAATCCTTGGATAATTTTAACTCTTCTTTGGTTAGCTTCAATGCTTCCAATAGTATTAGATTGGGATATAAATACAATTGCAAATACTTATGTACTTGTTGATTTAACTTTAGGAATCCTAATGATAACATCAGTTTCTAAATTACCTAAATTATATCCAAATGCTTGGGCAAAAAGAGAGTTTGGAAAACATGTATCAGATGGAATGTTTAAATTAATAGTTATAATGGCTTATATAGTTCAAGCAATTATAATTTTAAACTCATTAACTTCTATAAAACTATATATTATCGTTATAACAGTAGTGGCTTTTGGAACAGGAATTTTCTATGCTACTAAGAAAGAAAAAGATGATTCTATAAAAATTCCTATTTTAGAAATAAAAGATGAAGATTAATAGGGTGATAATTATGAAAAGAAGTATGTTAATGAATGAAAAAGATGACGGTGTAACAGTTTTAGAAAATGTAGAGTGTGGAGATATAGTTGGAATATACGACCATCATAATAAATTAATAGGGGAAATAAAAGCCCAAGAGAGAATACCATTTGGAAATAAAATTTGTCTAAGAGATAAAAATGTAGGAGATATAATATATAAATATGGAGAACCTATTGGAGAGGCTACAAAATTTATACAAAGAGGAAAACTTATTCATGTTCACAATGTTAAAAGTTTATCAGTAGATATTCCAGAAGTATGTAAAAAAGAGATAATCAGACAAATGGGAATCGAGGTGGAATAGTTATGGAATTTTTAGGATATAGAAGAGAAGATGGACAAGTTGGAATAAGAAATAAAATTTTAATTATATCAGTAGATGAATGTTGTGATGGAATTGCTAGAAAAATTGGAGATGCTAGTGAAAATACTGTTATCCTAACAAATTGGTACACTTGCATGTTAGGTGGAAATGAAGAAACTTTTAATCAAATGGTAGCTGTTGGAAAATCTCCAAATGTAGCAGGAGTTTTAGTTCTTGCTATGGGTTGTGGAAGTATTCCACCAGAAAGTATAGTTAATCCAATAGAGGCTACAGGAAAAAAAGTAAAATATCTTGTTTGTCAAAAAGAGGGAGGAACAAGAAAAACTATAGAAAAGGGAAAAGAAATTGTAAAAGAGATGGATAACTATATTAAAAATTTAGTTCCAGAAAAATTCCCTTTAAGTAAACTTATAGTAGGTGTAAAATGTGGTGGAAGTGATACAAGTTCTGGTATAGCTTCAAATCCAAGTGTTGGAAAAATGGTAGATACTTTAGTTGAAATGGGAGGAACTTGTATAGGTGGAGAATTATTTGAGCTTATTGGTTGTGAAAAAATTTTAACTAAGAGAGCTGTAAATGATAAAGTTAAAGAGAAAATTTTAACTTTAATCGACAATGAGAAAAAACGTTGGAGTGTAGAGGGAACAGATTTAGAAACTATGAGTATTGGAAATAGTGTAGGAGGACTTACAACTATTGAAGAAAAATCTTTAGGAGCTTTACATAAAATGGGACATAAACCAATAGAAGATGTACTTCAAATCAATAAAGATTTTATTGATAGGCCTACAAAACCAGGATTTTATTTGTCAGAAGTTACAATGCTTTGTGGAGGAGCAGGGGTAAACTATGCAGCTTTAGGAGCTCATATAATTGTATGGACAAGTGGAGCAGCAGGATTTAATAATCCAATAGTTCCTGTAATCAGAGTAAGTGGAAATTCAGAACTTATAAATGATGATATAGATGTAAATGTATCAGGAATTATGAGTGGTGAAATAGGTGTAGATGAAGGTGGAAAACTTATAGTAGAAAAAATAGCTAAAGTTGCTAACGGAGAAAAAACAAATTTAGAAGATATTGGAAGTTCTACCTTAACTCTTTATCAAAAAGACCAAAGAGTAGAAAATTTAGTAGGATTAAAATGTGTTAGATAAAAGAAATCCTCTATGATAATAATTTTTATCATAGGGGACTTTTTTTGTTTTATCTAGATATTCATTTTTATAAAAAATAGGAATATAATCCTATTTTTAAATAAAAATATATTTTTTTAGGATTATATTCCTATAAATTATTGAAAAAAACTTAAAATAGTAGTATAATCTTATTAGGGAGGGATAATATGAAAAATATTGAAAGAAAAGAATATTTAGATTTTTTAATAAGATTAAAAGATAAACAAATAATAAAAGTAATTTCAGGAGTAAGAAGATGTGGAAAATCTACTTTATTTGAACTTTATCGTAATTATCTTTTAGAAAATGGAGTTCTTCCCAAACAGATAATATCTATAAATTTTGAAGATTTAGATTTTGAAGAATATACAGATTATAAAAAACTTTATTCTTACATAAAGGAAAGTCTTATAGAAGATAAGAAAAATTATATTTTTCTTGATGAAATACAACATGTAGAACATTTTGAAAAAGCTGTAGACAGTTTATTTATAAAATCCAATACAGATATTTATATAACAGGTTCAAATGCTTATTTTATGTCTGGAGAATTAGCAACAGTTTTAACAGGGAGATATGTGGAACTTAAAATGTTACCATTATCTTTCAAAGAATTCTGTGAAGGATTAGAAAATTTTAATCTACCTCCAATGACTATATTACAAAAATATAATAAGTATTTAGTAGAAAGCTCTTTTCCTTATACTTTAGAACTTGAAGGGAATAAAAAAAATATAAGGGAATACTTAGAAGGGATATATAATTCTATTATATTAAAAGATGTTATAACAAGAATGAAAGTAGGAAATCCTTTATTATTAGAAAGTGTTGTAAAGTTTTTATTTGGAAATATTGGAAGCTTTCTTTCATCAAATAAAATTGCAAATACTTTAACATCTCTAGGAAGAAAAATAGATTATAAAACTATTGAAAAATATATAAAAGGTTTAACAGACAGTTTAATTCTATATGAAGTAAAAAGATATGATATAAGAGGAAAACAACTTTTAGCAAATCTATCTAAATATTATGTTGTAGATATTGGTTTAAGACAACTTCTTTTAACAAATAAATCTTCTGATATGGGGCATATCTTAGAAAATATTGTGTACTTAGAACTTATAAGAAGAGGTTATGAAGTTTATGTAGGACAACTTAAAGATAAAGAAGTGGATTTTGTAGCTATAAATCATGAAGAAATAAATTATTATCAAGTTTCTCTTACTGTTTTAGATGAAAATACTTTAGCAAGAGAATTAAGACCTCTTCAAGAGATAGCAGATAATCATGCTAAATATTTAATAACTTTAGATGAAATTTTACCAAACTCTAATTATGATGGAATTAAAAGAGTAAATGCTATAGAGTGGCTTTTAAAAGAATAGAAGTTTTTATTTGATAAAAATATTAAATAAATCCAAAAACATAAAATAGTTTATAAAAGTATTAAAAAGATAAATAAAAAAAGTGAAGATTTTATTCTTCACTTTTTTTATTTTTTATATCCATCCTAAAACTTTCAAAATTCTATTGATTTCATATTTATATGAAAAATATTTTTAATAGTAAAAAAGTACAATAAAATTTGTACTTTTTCTAAGGTAGTTAAAATTTATAACTAGTAGATATTTATTTAGATTAATATTCAACTCTCCACATATATCTTCTTTTATCCATTGAATGATTTCTAATTTCAGCCATTTGAGAAACATAATAACGTTCAATAGGGATCATAACAACAGGGTTAAAGAATTCAGAAACTTTAGAATTAATTCTTCCTTTGTTTAATTCTTTAAAATCAATTACAATGTAATTTTCAGCATAAGTTTTTAAGAATTTTAAACATCTTTCATCTAAAGCTCTAGTTCTTCCTTCACTCATTAAAAGTACCATAGAAAGTTTTTTATCTGTTGTTTCAAAAGGTCCATGGAAATATTCACCTGTATGAAGACAAACAGCATGTTTCCATTGCATTTCCATTAAATGACAACAACACATTGAATAAGCAACACCATAGTTTGGTCCAGAAGCAAGAACATAAAATAATTCTTCATCTTTATTTTTTTCAGCCCATTTTTTAGCTGTTTCTAATACATTTTTCTTTCCTTCAGATATTATCTCATCTATATAACTATATGCATTCATAGCTTCTTCATAATTTTCATAATTTTCAAATTGTTTTAAAATTTCAAATCCTACTCTTAGCACATTAGATTGATTAGATTGACTATATATTTGATTATCTCCATTAGAATAAGTTACCACATATTGTCCAGTTTTAGCCATTAAAGTTTCATTATTTCCTGTCATTGCAATAGTTAAAGCTCCTTTACTATTAGCTACTTTCACAGCTTCTACAGTTTCAGGAGTAGCTTTTAATGAACAAATAATAGCTATACATCTTTCATCTAATTCCTTTGGTGTAGCATAAACAAATTCATTACTTGTATAAGTTGTAGCTCCAAATGTTTTTGCTTCGCTTTGTAAAAGATATAATCCAGGAAAGATTGCTGCTTTAGATCCTCCACATGCTACAAAGTAAACATGTTTTAATCCTCCCTTTTTTTCTAATTTTTCTTTAATTTCATTTACAATATTTTTGATATTTTCTACCATTTTTACACTCCTATTTTATTTTAATTTTAATTATTATTCTGAAATTTCTTTACCATAACCAAAGGCACCATATATTTTACAAGTTTTAGAAGCAAATTCAGCTCCTTTTTCCATAGCTATTTTTAAATTTTTTAAGAAAAATTCTCTATCATTTTTCATTTTTTTAGAATTAATCTCATAAGCTTCTGTTAAATGAAGAAGAAAAGCTGTAGCAAAAGAGTCACCAGCACCTAAAGTATCTACTGCTTCTACTAATTTAGGTGGTTGTAAAAAGAAATCTTTCCCATCATATATAAAAGCGCCTAAACTTCCTCTAGTAGCAACTATTATTTTACAACCTAAAGAATGAATTTTTCTACAAATATTTTTTACTTCTTCTTCTGGTAAGTTTCCACAAGATAAAAATCCATAAGTTAGATATTTTGAAACTCTTTTTAGTCTCTCTTCATCTTTCCATTGTAGAGAAAAATCATAAGATATTGGAATTCCTAAATCATAGATTTTATATAATTGGTCATCAAAATAACTATTATTACTAGTATGGATAAGAGAGAAATCTTTTATATATTCTAAATCTTTTTCATCTAAAATAATTGGATTTTCTCTCAAAACGCCACCTTTGTTACTTCCTAAAAATACTCTATCTCCATTGACTAAATTAACTTTAGCATAACCATTCTCTCCAGGAATAATTCTACATTTTTTATAATCAATTTTTAATTTGTTTAAAGTATTTTGTATATGTTTAGCAACTTCATCAGTACCAAATACTCCTATGTATGCAGAATCTTTACCTAGAAGTTTTGCATAAACAGAAAAGTTTAATGTTTGACCTCCAGGAAACATCTGTTTTAGATGTAGGTATTTATCACAAACATTATCACCAATTCCTAAAACTTTCATTATAAACCTCCTCTTGATATATCATTATATATCATTATATAACATTATATTACTCTTTTTTTTTCATTTTGTCAATGTTTTTTTAATTATTTGTTTATTTTTTTTTATACATGATATATAATATATTCAATAAATAAAATTTTATAAGGAGGAAACTAATTTATATTAGTTTTATGGAAAAATGAGTAAATTAAAAGTAGATGATATGACTCCCCTATATATACAATTAATGAATGACTTAGAAGAAAAAATAAAAAATAAAGTTTTTCAACCAGGTGAAAAATTAAAAACAGAAACGGAGATAGCAAAAGAGTATGGTGTTAGTCTAATAACAGTAAGAAATGCAGTTACAAATCTTATAAAAAAAGGATTAGTTGTTAGAAAACAAGGAAAAGGAACCTTTGTAACTCAGCCAAAATTTACTAAAAATATAAAAAGTTTACAAGGATTTAGTGACATGTGTAAACAAATTGGAGTTATTCCTGGAGCAAAAACATTAGAAAATAATCTTATTTATCCAGAGGAAAAAATTTCTAAAAAACTTAAACTTTCATCAGATGAGCAAGTTATATACATTTCAAGACTTAGATATGCAGATAACGAACCAGTAGTTATTGAAAAAAATTATTTTCCTTCAAAATTTATATCACTTTTAACAGAAAATTTAAATGATAATTCTTTATTTCATATTTTAAAGGAAAAATTAAATGTGGAAGTTTCAAGTTCTATAAAAAAAATAGAACTTTGCAAAGCAACTAAAGAGGAAGCAGAGCTCTTAAATATAAAGAAAAATTCTCCATTAATTCTTATAAAAAGTTTAGCATTAGACTCAAAAGAAGAACCAATGTATATAGGTATTCAAATCATTAATGGAGAAAGATTTTCTTTTTATATTCAAGAAGGAAGTAAAAAATAAAATAGTGAATGTTATTGGCAGCTTTAAAATGTTTTAAAGCTGCCTTTTTTTTATATTTTATGGGCAATATATTTGTTAATAAATAATTTTTTTTAAAAAAATATTGACAAAAGATTATATTATGTTATATCATGTATTATAATGTTATATAATGATATTGAAGAATAGGAGGTTTTGATGAAAGCAAATATTTATAACTATGAAGGGGAAGGAATAAAATGTATTTATGATAATAGGAAATGGGTTGTTTGTTTAAAAAATTGGAAGCCTAATAATGATATTACAGAAATTAAATATTTAGAAGTACATCATGAAACAGATGAACAATTTATACTTTTAAATGGAAAAGCAATATTATTGGCTGCAACAAGAGAAAATGAAAAATTTAATATGGATATAATTCCTATGGAACCTTTTAAAGTATATAACATACCTCAAGGAATATGGTTTAATACAGTTACTCAAAAAGATACTAAACTTGTTTATATTCAAGATGCAGGAACAACTTCTGAAAATAGTGAATATTGTAATATGTCAAAAGAAGAATTAGAAAACTTAAAAAAAGAAGTAAATAAATATTTTAAATAAATAAGGAGGAAATTATGGAATTTAATGTATATTCATTATTACTAGATTTAATGTGGGCAAGTATATTTTTATTTATAGCAAAATTATTAAGAGAAAAAATAAAATTATTACAAAGTCTTTTTATTCCTGTAAGTTTATTAGCAGGATTTATAGGTTTAGCAATGGGACAAAATGGTTTTGGTATAATAAAATATTCTTCAGGTTTTGGTTCTTATTCAGGATTATTAATAATAGCTGTATTTGTTTCAATTGGGCTTAGAGGATTTAATTTTTCAAAAGGAGGATGGAAAACAAATTTTGATAGAATAGGAAGTTATTATTGTCAACGTAATATAGGTTGGGCTTTTCAATATGCGGTTCCTATAGTTTTTTCAATGATAATATTAAAAAAAATAGTTCCTGAATTAAATCCAGCATTTGGAATGTTAATTCCAGCAGGCTTTCAAGGAGGACATGGAACAGCAGCAGCTTTAGGGCAAACTTTGGGAAGTCTTGGATGGGCAGATGCTACAGATTTAGGAATGACTTCTGCAACAGTTGGAATTTTAACGGGAATATTTGGAGGAATTGCTTTAATAAAGATTGGAACAAGAAAGGGGTATACAAAATTTGTAAAAGATTTTAGTAAACTTCCAGAAGATATGAGAACAGGTCGTATCAGTAAAGAAAATCGTTCACCAATGGGATATGAAACAGTTTCTCCTATGGCAATAGACCCATTAGCTTGGCATTTACTATTAGTAATTATTCCTACAGGAATAGGATATATTTTAACAAATTATATACAAAATATTACAGGATTAGGAGTTCCAAGTTTTTCTGTTGGATTCTTAGTAGCTATATTCTTTTCAATCTTCTTAAGAGGAATAAAAGCAAATGAATATATAGATAATCATATAATTTCTCGTATAGGAAGTTGTTGTACAGATTTTTTAGTATTCTTTGGTGTTGCATCTATAAAAATACCAGTTATAATAGAATATGCACTTCCATTTGGATTATTAATGTTATTTGGAATTATTTGGGTTGTTTTCCATTTTACATTTATAGCACCTCGTTTATTAGGGCAAGAATGGTTTGAAAGAGGAATTTATGTTTATGGATATTCAACAGGAGTAACAGCAATTGGAATGGCATTACTTCGTATAGTTGATCCAGAAAATAAAAGTTGTACCCTTGATGATGCTGCAATTATAACACCTATTGAGGCAGTAATTGAGATAGTAGCATTAGCAGTAGTACCTGTTGCTTGTGTTCAAGGAAATTGGATAGCAGCTATAACACCTATATTAATATACTTAATAGCATTAATTATTATACCAATAATATTTAAATGGTGGCATAAACATCCTAAAGGATTGTCTCCAGAAGATTTATAAATAAAAAATAATATATTAGAATAAAAAAAAGGACTGTTATCAGTCCTTTTTTCTATATCCATCCTAAAACTTTTAACCCATTTTTCTCACAAGTAATTTTTATAGGAAAATGAGGTCCAGGTTCTCCGTCAATATCAGTAGTATAATCCTCTCTATTTTTAACATCTATTTCTATTTCGTCAGTTTTAAAATGTATAATTCCCTTTGGATAAGAGGTATTATTTTTTGTCATTAAATGAGGAAGAATATATAATTTTTCTAAGAAATTTTCCTTTGGAATAATAATTACATCAAGAAAACCGTCATCAACAGTAGAATCATGAGCCACTTGAAAATTTCCAGCAGTTCTACCATTAAAAACAAAGAAAAGAATAGAACTTCCATTAAAAGAGTATTCTTTTGATTTTACAGATAAATCTAACATTTTAAATTTTGGTAATTCCTTTATTCCTGTAAAATAATAAGCTAATTTTCCAAAAGTATTTTTATATTCAGTAGGAGTTTTTTGAGAAACATCTGTAAAAAGTCCAGAACTAAAAATATTTACAAAATATTTTCCATTGGCTTTTCCTAAATCTACAGTAGAAACTTCACTATTTAATATCATATCAATGGAATATCTTATACTTTGTGGCATACCGATTAAATGAGCAAAATCATTAGCTGTACCAGCTGGAATTACTCCTATTGGTAAATCTATATTTTTTCTTTTCATAATATTTACAACTTCGTTTACAGTTCCATCTCCACCAGAAATTAAAATATGATGAAAACTTTCATCAATATCTTCAAAAACATTTTCTAAATCAGAATCGAAACTGATTCTATAAGGGATTATAGTATAACCTTTTTTTTGATAAGAATAAATAATATAGTCTAGGTATTTAACAATTTCCTTTTCTCCAGAAAAAGGATTGTATAAAAACTTAACTTTTTTCATATATCCTCCTAAGTTGTCACTAATAAGATAAGTAAATTTTTAATGATAAATTTTATTTTACAACATAGAAAATAATTTTAATATATTAGATTATAACATCTTTAAAGAAAAAATAGAATATATAATTAATAATTCTCTTGTACAGATAAAATACAAAAAATAAAAACATTTGTTTTTCTTAAAAAAACACTTTTCTTTTTTTTTGAAATATGATAAGATAGAAAAATCAAAATTAAAGGGCCTATGGCTTAAGATAAAATGGAGGACACAAATGATAAAATTAGAAAAACTTTATGAAACTGACAGAGAAATATTTGAAGCAATTGAATTAGAAAGAAAGAGACAAAATGAAGGAATTGAATTAATTGCCTCTGAAAACTTCGTGTCCCAATCCGTTTTAGAAGCTGCAGGTAGTATAATGACAAATAAATATGCTGAAGGATATCCAGATAAAAGATATTATGGTGGATGTATTTATGTAGATGTAGCTGAAAAATTAGCAATTGAAAGAGCAAAAAAATTATTTAATGTAAATTATGTAAATGTTCAACCTCATTCAGGTTCACAAGCTAATATGGGAGTTTATAAAGCTTTAATAAATATTGGAGATACAATTTTAGGAATGAGATTAGACCATGGAGGACATTTAACTCATGGAAAAAATGTAAACTTTTCTGGAAGAGATTATAATGTATATTCTTACAGTGTATCAAAAGAAACTGAATTAATAGATTATGATGAAGTTGAAAGAATTGCTATGGAAGTTAAACCAAAATTAATAGTAGCTGGAGCTAGTGCTTATGCAAGAGTTATAGATTTTAAAAGATTTAGAGAAATTGCTGATAAAGTAGGAGCTTATTTAATGGTGGATATGGCTCATATAGCTGGACTTGTAGCTACTGGAGAACATCCAAGCCCAATTCCTTATGCTGATGTTGTTACAACAACTACTCACAAAACTTTAAGAGGACCTCGTGGGGGAGTTATAATGACAAACAATGAGGAAGTTGCTAAGAAAATAAATAAAACTATTTTCCCTGGAATTCAAGGGGGACCATTAATGCATATAATTGCAGCTAAGGCTGTAGCATTTAAAGAAGCTTTAGAGCCAAGCTTTAAAGAATATCAACATCAAGTTGTAAAAAATGCAAAAGTTTTAGCAAAAGTTCTTGAAGAGGGAGGACTTAGAATAGTCAGTGGTGGTACTGATAACCATATGGTATTAATAGATGTAAAAGCTAACAAAGGATTAACAGGAGCACAAGTTGAAAAAGCTCTAGAAATAGCAGGAATTACTGTAAATAAAAATGGAATTCCTTATGATACAGAAAAACCAATGGTAACAAGTGGAATAAGAATAGGTTCTCCAGCTATAACAACTAGAGGAATGAAAGAAAAAGAGATGGAGCAAATTGCAAAATTTATATTAGAAGTTGTTGATAATATAGATAATATAGAAAAACTTCAAGAAATAAGAGAGGAAGTAAAAGCTCTTTGTTTAAAATTTCCTCTATATGAATAATGTTTCTAAATTTTAATAAAGATTATATAAGACAAAAGAGAAAGAAGCACAGGCTTCTTTTTCTTTTTATTATATAGGAAATTATAAATTTTTTAATAGAAAGCTAGAAAGTAAAATATCTTGAAAATAGAAAAAATTAAGAAATTAAGATTAAAAAAATTTTAATAACAAAAAAACTGAGCAAAACTTTTTTAATGTTACTCAGCTTTTTTATAGAATATATTTTTATTAAATATTTACTTTAAAAATTTTATTTATCTCATATCCTAAAAATTCTTGAGCTTTCTTTTGGAAAATATCCTTATCTCCACTTACATAAAATTCAATTTTTCCCTTTTCATTTTTAGAATTAAGAAGATTATGATTTTTTAAAGTCCTAAATACTTCTCTAGCACACTCTTCTCCTGGGTCTAAAATATCCCCTTCAAAAATATCTTTGATATCATTTAGGATAAGAGGATAATGAGTACAAGCTAAAAGTAAAGCTTCAGCTGATTTAGGAATACGTGTTATATAATCAGCTAATATAACTCTTCTGTCAGAAAAATTTTCCCAACCTTTTTCTATCATAGGACAAAGTTTTTCACAACCAACAGAATACGTTTTTAAATTTTCATCTCTCTCTTTAATTTTTTTAGGATATTCCCCACTATTAATAGTAAAAGGAGTACCAATTATTCCTATTTCTTTATAAGTGTTATTAGGAATAGAATCTATAGCAGAATTAATTATTCCTACAATAGGAATTGGAGAAATTTTATGTAAATATTCGTAAGCAGCTATTGAAGCTGTGTTACAAGCTATAACTATTAATTTACAACCATTTGTAAATAAAAATCTCACTATTCTCTCACAAAGAATTTGGATTTCCTCCTGTGTTTTTTCCCCATAGGGAACATTTTTAGTATCTCCAAAGTATATAATATTTTCATTAGGTAAAAGTTTAGAAATCTCTCTTAGGACAGTAATTCCACCAAGTCCAGAATCAAAGACTCCTATATTGTAATCTTTATTCATTTATATATCCTCACTAAAATATTTCATAAATTAAACCCATATTAATTATAATGTATATTATATAATGTTAGGAAAAAAATATCAACTTATATTAGAAAAAAATCTAGTAAAAATATTAAAAATTGAAAATAGATATAAAAAATGATAAGATATATAATAAGAAGAGAAATGGAGGTAACAATTTATGAATATAAAAAGATTTTATACTGGTGGGTTTATGACAAACAGCTATCTTCTATGGGATGAAAATAATGAAGCATATTTATTTGATTGTGAAGGAGAAAGAATAGATAAAATTATAGATTTTATAGATGAAAAAAATTTAGAATTAAAATATATTATCTTAACTCATGGACATTCTGACCACATTTGTGGATTAAATGCTGTAAAAGAAGTTTATCCAGAAGCCAAAGTGTTTATAGGTGATGAGGATGCAGAATTTTTAGTAGACCCATCTAAGAGTCATTCAAACTATATTTTTGGAATAAATTTTATATACAAAGGTTCTTTTAAAAGAATTAAAGATGGAGATGTTATAGGAAAATTTTTAGTTATTGACACCCCAGGTCATACTAGAGGTTCTAAATGTTTCTTTGATAAGGAAAGCAAAATTTTAATATCTGGAGATACAATGTTTAGAAGAAGTTTTGGAAGATATGATTTTCCAGAAAGTAGTGGAGAACAACTGTTTAATAGTTTAAGAAGACTTTGTAAATTACCAAGTGAAACAGTGGTGTATAGTGGACATACTGAAAGTACCACTATTGGAGAAGAGAGAATATTTTTAACATCACTGGGAATAATTTAAAGGAGGTTATTGATGAAAAATTATGATTTAGTTGTAGTTGGTGGAGGTCCAGCAGGACTTACAGCAGCAATTTATGGTGGAAGAAGTAACTTATCAGTTTTAGTAATAGAGAAAAGAGATGTAGGAAGTTTGGCTATGGCTCACTCAATAGAAAATTATCCTGGTTTTCCTCAAGAGATTACAGGAAAAGCACTTCTTGAAAATATGAGAGAGCAAGCTAAAAGATTTAATGTGGAATTTTTAGAAGGAACTTTTTTAGGAATAGATATATATTCAACTCCTAAAATAGTAAAAACAGATGTGGAAAATGTTGGAGCAAAAACAATAGTAGTTGCTTTAGGAGCTGGTAAAAACTCTGGTAAAAAAATTCCTGGAGAAAAGGAATTTTTAGGAGCTGGTGTTTCATATTGTGCTACTTGTGATGGGGCTTTCACTAGAAATATGACAGTTTCTTTATTTGGAAAAGGTGAGGAGATAGCAGAGGAAGCACTATTTTTAACTAGATTTTCAAAGGAGATTAATATATTTGTAACTGATAATGAACTTAAATGTAGTGAAGAACATTTAAAACTTTTACAAGAAAATGAAAAGGTAAAAATCTATCTAAATGCTCAATTAAAAGAGCTTTCTGGAAATGAATATTTAGAAAAAGCTCTTGTTTCAATAGATGGAGAAGAAAAAGAGTTTGAAACTCAATATGCTTTCTTATATCTTGGAACAAAAAATATGACAGAACTTTTAGGAGAATTTGCTACATTAGATAAAGCTGGTTTTGTAGTTACAGATGAAACTATGAAAACAAATGTAGAGGGAATATATGTAGCTGGAGATATGGTAGCTAAAAAAGTTAAACAGGTAACTACTGCTGTAAATGATGGAACAATAGCTGGAATGGAAGCTATAAAATATATTTTAAAAAATAAATAGAATAGAAAAATAAAAAATATTAGAGTTGATGTAAATTAATTATTTAAAAATTTTTAGTTTGCTTCAACTTTTTTTTTTATAAAAATATTTTAAATTCTATATTATAAAAAATATTATCAAAAAATATAAGATTTCAAATAAAAATATTCCAGCAAAATTTTTGATTAAAATTTTTAATTAAACACATAAATTTTATTTTATCAAAAAATAAAGAAAAAATCATTAATAAATTTTATTATAGTACGAAATCGAGAAAAAAATAATCATTTCAGTATAAAAAATTCTACAAAAAAACTAAAATATTATTGACAAATTAAAATAAAGTTGCTAATATATTAATATAAAAAAATTAATAAAAGCTGGAGAGGGGAGTGGCTATTAGAATTTTCATTTTTTGAAAAAATTTTAGGCTACTTTTTTTCGTTAGGGGTGGAAGAATGTTAGTTATAGGTCATAGAGGAGCTTCTGCATATGCTCCAGAAAATACTTTATCTGCTTTAAAATTAGCTGTAGAGCAAGGAGCCAATGGAGTAGAAATTGATGTTCAATTAACAAAAGATGGGAAATTAGTAGTTATTCATGACTGGAAAGTTGATAGAACTACTAATGGAAAAGGTTACATTTACCAATTAGACTTTGATTATATAAGAAGTCTAGATTGTGGAAGTTGGTTTTCTGAAGAATTCAAAGGAGAAAGAGTGCCAACATTAAAAGAGGTATTTGAAGTTGTACCAAAAGATGTTCTTCTAAATATAGAAATTAAAGAAATTGAAAGAGGAAGAGCTGATATTGAAAAACTTGTATTAAAAGAAATTTATGAAGCTGACAGATTAGAATCTGTTGTAATTTCATCATTCCATCATAGTATTATCCAATCATTACACAAATTAGAACCAAAATTAAAATTAGCTTTATTAACAGCTAGTGAAATTTTAAATCTACCAAAATATTTAGATGACAATGGATTAGTTTCTTACAGTTATCATCCAGAAATTAATTTAATAACAAAAAATACTGTAAAAGAATTAGAAGAAAAAGGAATAAAAACTTTTGTTTGGACAGTAAATACTGTTATTGATTATCAATGGTTAGATAGCATAGGAGTTCATGGAGTAATCACAAATTATCCAGATGTTATGTTAAAGGAAAACAATAAATAGTTAATAATACAGTTTGAAAGGAGAAAATTTATGAGAAAATTTAAAAGTCTTTTATTAGCTCTTACAGTAGGAGCATTTTTAATGGGATGTGGAGGAGAGAAAAAAGAAGCTGCAAAGGAAAATAAACCTTTAGAAATAAGAGTAAGTTATATTTTTAAAGATAATGAGCCTACTCATATTGCTATGGCAGAAGCAGCAGAAAATATCAACAAGAGATTAAAAGGACAAGTAGAATTATTATTATTCCCTAACGGACAATTACCTGTTTATAAAGATGGATTAGAGCAAGTTGTTAGAGGAGCTAATTTCATATCAGTAGAAGATTTAAGTTATATAGGAGATTATGTTCCAGAATTTACAGCTTTAGCAGGACCAATGTTATATGAAAGCTATGATGAATATGTAAAATTAATGCATACAGACTATGTAGAAGGATTAAAGAAAAAAGCTGAAGAAAAAGGAATAAAAGTTTTATCACTTGATTATATCTTTGGATTCAGAAGCTTAATAACTGATAAAAAAGTAGTTGAACCAAAAGATTTAAAAGGATTAAAAATCAGAGTTCCAGCTAGTAAATTATTTATTGATACTTTAAATGCTATGGGAGCAAGTGCTGTATCTATGCCATTTGGAGAAACTATATCAGCTTTACAACAAGGTGTTATTGATGGGTTAGAAGGTTCTTATGCAACTAACTATTTAACAAAAACTTATGAATTAAGAAAGAAAATGAGTTTAACTCAACACTTCTTAGGAACTGCAGGAGTATATATTTCTACAAAAGTTTGGAATAGTTTAACAGATGAGCAAAGACAAATTATGCAAGAAGAATTTGATAAGGCTGCTGTAAATAATAACTTAAGAATGGTTGACTTAGATAAAGAATTGATAGAAAAATTACAAGCTGCTGGTGTAGAAATTAATGAAGTTAATTTACCTGCATTTGCTAAACTTACAGAAGGAATCTATGATAATTTAGGTACTCCAGAAGGAACTTATGAAAAAATTCAAGAAGAATTAGCTAAAATTAGAAATGAAAAATAATCTATAAGTCTAATATGTAAAGTTTAACAGAGGCTTCTTTAAATAAAATTAAAGAAGCCTCATTTAATAAGAGAGGTATACTTATGAAAAAAATATTAAATAATTTAGAAGAGATAGTAGCTGGAATATTTATCTGTATAACAGTTTCTAGTGTAATTATGAATGTTATGTTGAGAACTTTCGGTGGTTCTCCAATTTCAAGTGCAGAAGAGATAGCTACAACTTCATTTATATGGAGTATATATATTGGTGGAGCTGCTTGTTTTAAGAAAAAAATGCACATAGGTGTTGATATGCTTGTACAACTTCTTCCTAAAAAAATGCAAAGAATCTTTATGGTCTTAGTAAATATTTTTGTAACAGTTTTAACAGGAGTTTTATTTTATTTAAGTATTATTTTTACAAAATATTCTGTATCTAAACCAACATCTGTATTAGGAATTTCATCAGCCTATGTAAATTCAGCTTTAATAGTTGGGTTTGGATTAATATTATTCCATTCTATAGGATTTACAATAAAAGCTATTAGAGATATAAATAAGGAGGGAGATAAATAATGGAAAAATTATTACCAGTTTTAATACTTTTTATTTTATTTTTCTGTAATATTCCAATTTCCTTTGCTTTGTTTGCATCATCACTATTTTATTTTTTATTTATGAATACAAATACTTTTGCAGATTTAATATTACAAACTTTTATAAAAAGTGCTGAATCTTTCCCATTACTTGCTATTCCATTTTTTATAATGGCTGGAGCTGTAATGAATTATTCAGGAATTAGTGATAAATTAATGAAAATGGCAGAAGTTTTATCAGGGCATATGAAAGGAGGACTTGCTCAAGTAAATGTTCTTCTAAGTGTGCTTATGGGTGGAATTTCTGGTTCAGCTAATGCTGATGCTGCTATGGAATGTAAAATCTTAGTTCCAGAAATGACAAAAAGAGGATTTTCAAAATCTTTCTCAGCAGCAATTACTGCAGCATCTTCAGCTATTACTCCAGTAATACCTCCTGGAATAAATTTAATTATTTATTCTTTAATAGCCAATGTATCTGTTGCTAAAATGTTTTTAGCAGGTTATGTTCCAGGATTTTTAATGTGTATAGCTTTAATGATTACTGTAAGTATAATTTCAAGAAAAAGAGGTTATGGAGCTACTAGAGAAAAAAGAGCCACAGGAAAAGAGGTTGCTCTTCAAATGAAAGATTCTATTTGGGCTTTGCTTTTACCATTTGGAATTATTTTAGGAATGAGAGTTGGATTCTTTACTCCTACAGAAGCTGGAGCTATGGCAGTTTTATATTGTTTATTCATTGGTTTCTTTATTTATAAAGAATTAAAAATAGAACATTTAGCTGGAATTGTAAAAGAAACTGTTTATGGTACAAGTAGTGTTATGTTTATAATTATTGGAGCTGGAGTTTTTGGACAATATCTAAATTGGGAGAGAATTCCACATATTATTGGAGAATATTTAATGAATATAACTTCTAGTCCTATTGCATTTTTATTAATAGTAAATGCTATTTTACTACTTATTGGAATGTTTATAGAAGGTGGAGCAGCTATGATTATTTTAGCACCACTTTTAATTCCTACAGCAAGAAGTTTAGGAATAGACCCAGTACATTTTGGAATAGTTATGATTGTTAATATTATGATAGGAGGAATCACTCCACCATTTGGTTCTATGATGTTCTTAACATGCTCTATAGTAGATGTTCCTATTAAAGAATTTGTAAAAGAATCTCTACCATTTATAGTAGCATTATTTATAGTTCTAGTAATAGTAACATTCTGTCCAAAATTTATGTTATTACTTCCAAATTTAATTTAGAAAATAAAAATAAGAAAAAAGGTATTGTAAAATTATACAATACCTTTTTTTATAAATTGCAACAAAATTTTTTTGATATTTTTGTATAAAAAAGTGTTTATAATTTGTAAAATTAAAATATATAAAATAAAATTAAATTATATCAAATAACACCATAAATATAAAAAAATTATTAATAACATTTTTTAATAAAAAAAATAAAAATGATATTAAAATTATAATACTATTTTATTTTTGAAAATAAATTTCAATAAGATAACAAAAAAATATTGACAAAAGATAATAAAGTTGTTATCATATAAATATAAAAATACATAAAAAGCTGGAGAGGGGAGTAGCTTAAAGAAGTTCTGAATCAGAACTTTATTTAAACTACTTTTTTATTTAAGCTACTAAATTTTGAATGGAAAATATATTATTTTCCACTAACACAAAGTAAAAGGGTTCTAAAAAATTTTGAAAGGAGAAGTTTCATGAGAAAGTTTAAGAGTTTTTTATTAGCACTTACTGTAGGAGTATTTTTAATTGGTTGTGGTGGAGAAAAAAAAGATTCTGCTAAAGCTGAAAAAAGAGTTATAAAAGTAAGTACAAAATTTGTTGATGATGAACAAACAGCAAAATCTTTAGTAAAAGTTGTTGAAAAAGTTAATGAAAGAAGTAATGGAACTTTAGAGTTACAACTATTTACAGGTGGAACATTACCAATAGGAAAAGATGGAATAGAACAAGTAGTTAATGGTTCAGATTGGATATTTGTAGATGGAGTTAACTTCTTAGGAGATTATGTTCCAGATTATAATGCAGTTACAGGTCCTTTATTATATCAAACATTTGATGAATATCTAAGAATGGTTAGAACACCTTTAGTTCAAAATTTAAATAAACAAGCTGAAGAAAAAGGAATAAAAGTGTTATCACTAGATTGGTTATTTGGATTCAGAAGTATGATGACTAAAAAACCTATCAGAACTCCAGCAGATATGAAAGGAGTTAAATTAAGAGTTCCTACTAGCCAATTATATACATTTACAATAGAAGCTTTAGGAGGAAACCCTGTTGCAATGCCATATCCAGATACATATGCAGCTATTCAACAAGGTGTAATTGATGGTGTTGAAGGTTCAATATTAACTTACTATGGAACTAAACAATATGAAAACGTAAAAGAATACTCTCTAACAAAACACCTTTTAGGAGTTTCAGCAGTTTGTATTTCTACAAAAGTTTGGGATAGTTTAACAGATGAGCAAAGAACAATATTACAAGAAGAGTTTGATGCAGGAGCACAAGACAACTTAGAGCAAACTATAAAATTAGAAAAAGAATATGAGGAAAAATTAAAAGAATTAGGTGTTAGATTCTATGAAGTTGATGGAGAAGCATTTAATAAAGCTGTTGCACCAGTATATTCTAAATTCCCTAAATGGACTCCTGGAATCTATGAAGAAATAATGAAAGAATTAACTCAAATAAGAGAAGATATAAAAAACGGTAAATAAAATTATAGTATTTATAATAGGGGAGAAGTCCCCTATTATAAATTTTATGAAAAATCAGAGGTGAGAGATGAGAGATTTTTTAAAAAAGTTTGAATTATATCTTGGAAGCATTTTCATTGCTATAACTACAATAGTAGTAGTGATGAATGTATTTACAAGATATGTATTAAAATTCACATATTTTTGGGCTGAGGAAATAGCAGTAGGTTGCTTTGTATGGACTATATTTTTAGGAACTGCTGCAGCATACAGAGAAAAAGCGTTGATTGGTGTAGAAGCTATTGTAGTTTTACTTCCAAAAAAAGTTAGAAAAATAGTTGAATTTTTAGTATACATATTATTATTTGGATTAAGTAGTTTGATGTTTTATTTTAGTTATACATATGTATCATCATCTTCTAAAATAACAGCAGCTTTAGAGATATCATATGCATATATAAATTCATCTATAATTATTTCTTTTGGATTAATGTCTTTATACTCTTTATTATTTGTAATAGAAAGTTTTAAGAAATTAATAAAAGATAAAGAATAGGAGGTAAAAGAATGAATGCGTTATCACCAGTAATAGTGCTGTTTATATTATTTTTCTTAAATATCCCTATAGGATTTGCTCTTATGGGTTCAGCACTGTTTTATTTTATGTTTATAAATCAAACTATGGCAATGAACATGGTTATACAACAATTTGTTACATCAGTAGAATCATTTCCATATTTAGCAGTTCCATTTTTTATAATGGTTGGTTCTGTAATGAACTATTCAGGAATTAGTGAGCAACTTATGAATATGGCTGAGATATTAGCAGGTCATATGAAAGGTGGACTTGCTCAAGTAAACTGTTTGTTAAGTGCTATGATGGGAGGAATTTCTGGTTCAGCCAATGCAGATGCTGCAATGCAATCAAAAATTTTAGTTCCAGAAATGATAAAGAAAGGATTTTCTCCATCATTTTCTGCAGCAGTAACAGCAGCTTCTTCAGCAGTTAGTCCTGTAATTCCACCTGGAACAAACTTAATATTATATGCTTTAATAGCAAATGTTCCTGTAGGAGATATGTTTTTAGCAGGATATACTCCAGGAATTTTAATGACTGTTGCTATGATGATAACAGTATATATTATATCAGTAAAAAGAGGATATGAGCCATCAAGAGAAAAAATGGCTAGTCCTAAAGAAGTTTTTAACCAAGCAATGAAATCTATATGGGCTCTTGCAATTCCATTTGGAATAATTTTAGGAATGCGTATGGGAATGTTTACTCCAACAGAAGCAGGAGGAGTAGCTGTAGTATTTTGTTTCTTAGTAGGTTTCTTCGTATATAAACAACTAAAATTAAAACATATACCTATTATTTTAATGGAAACTGTAAAAAGTACAGGTTCAGTTATGATAATTATAGCTAGTGCAAAAGTTTTTGGATATTATATGACTTTAGAAAGAATTCCTCAAATAATAACACAAGCATTAATGGATTTTACAGACAATAAATTTTTATTATTAATAGTTATAAATTTATTATTATTATTTGTTGGAATGTTTATAGAAGGTGGAGCAGCTTTAGTAATATTAGCACCATTATTAGTACCAGCTGTTAAAGGATTAGGTGTAGACCCTCTTCACTTTGGTGTAATTTTCATAGTAAATATTATGATAGGTGGATTAACACCTCCATTTGGTTCTATGATGTTTACAGTATGTTCTATAGTCAATGTTCGGCTAGAAGATTTTATAAAAGAAGTTTGGCCATTTATTGTATCATTATTAGTTGTTTTATTAATAGTAACTTATTCAGAAAATATTGCATTATTTATTCCAAATTTATTTAGATAAATCATTATATTTTAATTTTATATAAAGTGGAGAATGGAGAGCTTTTACAAATTTTATTTGTAAGGCTCTCTATTTGTTTTTTTAAGGGGGATTTATGAACGATTCTTTCAATTTAATATTATCAAATAGAGAAATCATAGTAAGAATTGTTGCAGCTATTTTAGTAGGTGGAATGATTGGATATGAAAGAGGTGTTCATAACAGGCCAGCAGGATTTAGAACACATATACTTGTATGTTTAGGAGCTTGTATAGTTTCTATGATTCAAGACCAATTAAGAGTAAATATTATTAATTTTGCTCTTTTATATCCAGAAGCTTCTCAAGTAATAAAAACAGATTTAGGAAGAATAGGAGCACAAGTGGTCAGTGGAATAGGATTTTTAGGTGCTGGAACTATTATGAGAGGAGATAAAGGAACAATAGGAGGACTTACTACAGCTGCTTCTATTTGGGCAACAGGATGTTTGGGAATAGGAATTGGTTGGGGATTTTATTCTTTAGCTGTTCCAGCTGGAATAGCTATTATAGTAGTATTAGTCACTTTAAAACAATTAGAAAGGTCTTTGATAAATAAGCAATATATTCTTGAAATAGAAATGGTTTTTACAAATAAATCATCTGTAAGTATGTGCTCTGTAAATATCTATGATATTTTAAGAACTATGGATATAAAAATAAAAAATATTCAAAAAGTAGAAAGTGAAAGAAGAATTATTTATTCTTTAATAGTACCTAAACAATTTAATTATTTAGATTTAATATCTAAAATATCATGTTATGATTTTGTTGAATCAGTAAATGTAAAATAAAAAATACTATATTTTACCATTTTTTGATTTTATATTTTCTTGCTAAAATTTTTGTTATAAGATATTATATAACAAAAAATAGGAGGAGAAAATGGTAAATATAAATATTGAAAAATGTATAGGTTGTGGAAAATGTATAGGGGTTTGCTTTCCAAGAAATATTTTTTTAGAAAATAAAAAAGCTAAAATAAAAAGAGAATGCATGAAGTGTGGTCATTGCTTAGCCATATGTCCAGTATCAGCTATAAGAATATCAGATTATCCAGATGATGATATAAGAGAATATGATGAAAAAACTTTTAAAATAATTCCAGAAAATCTTTTAAATTTTATAAAATTTAGAAGAAGTATAAGAGATTATCAACAAAAAGAAGTAGAGATAGAAAAACTAAAAAATATATTAGAGGCCATTAGATTTACAGAAACAGGAGAAAATAAACAAGGAACTCGTTGTATAGTAATAAAAAATAAATTTAGAGAATTTAAAGATATTACTTGGGAAGGGTTTAAAAATTATTTAGAAAACATGACATTAGATGACTCTAGTTTTAGATGGAGAGACAAGTGGTTTGAAAAATATCAAGAATATATGGAAAAAAGACCAGAAACTGATATGTTTTTCTTTAATGCTCCTATGATTATGTTAATAGTAGCCCAAGATGAGTTAGATGGAGGATTAGCTGCTTCTAATGTAGAGAAAATGGCTGTTGCTCAAGGATTAGGGGTGTTATTCAGTAGTTTTATAAAAACTAGTTTAAAATATAGTGATAGAATAGATAAGTTTTTAGACCTGAATAAAAAAGAAAAAATAGTTGCTTGTATGCTATTAGGATATCCTAATAATAAATATTTAAGAACTGTACCAAGAAAAGAGAAAAAATTAGAAATTTTATAAAAAATTTTTGAATAAGAAGAACTATAAATTAAAAGATATTAATTTATAGTTCTTTTTTGTTGGATTTTAAAAATTATTGATTTTTTAAAATATTATCTCTAAATTCTTTAGGTCTTATTCCAGTATATTTCTTAAATACTTTTGTAAAATAGCTACTATCATCCATACCTAATTCAAAAGAAATTTCACTTATACTCTTATTAGTATATTTTAAAAGATATTTAGCTTGTTTTATTTTCTTTCTAGTAACAAAATCTATAAAAGTTTTTCCAGTTTCCTTTTTAAAAGCTCTTGTAAATTGAGAGACACTCATATTACAAGAAGAAGCAGCTTCAGCTAAAGAGATATTTCCATTAAGATTTTTGTTTATATATATAATTGCTGCTCCAATAGGCAAATCATTTAAACAAATTCTATTGTCAGATACATTATTTTCAATTTTATGTGTAGACCATTTTCTAGTTTTTATACATTGAGTTATATAGCTAGAAGTATAGGATAATAAATTGGCCACACTTGTTATTTCAGCAAAGGTCATTCTTTTTAATTGTTTATAATTTTCTCCTAATTTATAACCATCTACATTTTTTCCTAAATTATCATTCATAACTTGTTGTATATTAAAAGATTTTTCATCTTCTAAAACTATTTGACCTACAATAAATGCTCCTAATAATTCATTATCATATAAAATAGGCACAATCATATCAACTAAACCCGAATGACATCTATAAATATAAGGTTTTAGTGTCAGAAAAGTTTTATTTAAAGCATGCATATCACATTTTTCACATAATAAATTTAAGTTTTTATTATTTCTAAACAGTTTGCAAAAATCAGAAAAATTTCCTTTTTCGGTAATATAATTTCCTTCTCTATCCACAATTACAA
Organism: Fusobacterium sp. FSA-380-WT-3A; assembly: GCF_012843705.1. Taxonomy (NCBI): domain Bacteria; kingdom Fusobacteriati; phylum Fusobacteriota; class Fusobacteriia; order Fusobacteriales; family Fusobacteriaceae; genus Fusobacterium; species Fusobacterium sp. FSA-380-WT-3A. The sequence goes on from NZ_JABAFQ010000004.1 coordinate 148,118, forward strand.
CTGCTAACTTAGTAACATCTATTATTTCGTTTTGAATTTTTATTAGTTCGTTCTTATATCTTTTTATCATAACTTCTCCTTAGTTAAAAAATAACATAAAAAAGTATTTATATTATATCATAAAATAAAAAAAAGTATATGTAAAGAAAAAATAAAAAATATTTAAAAAATAGTAAAATTTGATAAAAAAACAGTAAAAAAAATATAAAATAAAAAAAAATGATTAAATTTTTCTATTTTTAAGTAGTAAAATTACTTGTTGTAAAAATCTTTTTGAAGTATTATATTTATATAAAAAGATATAAAAACATACATAAATAATATTAAAACGTATAAAAAAATAAAGCTTGGGAGAATAGGAGAAGCTTAAAGAATAATCTTAAAGAAAAGGATTATTTTTTTAAGCTTTTTTACTTGGCTGGAGGGAACAATGAATAGAAAATACATTATAGCATTAGACCAAGGTACTACTAGTTCAAGAGCTATTGTTTTTGATAGTGACCAAAAAATTGTTG
>NZ_JABAFQ010000005.1 GCF_012843705.1 Fusobacterium sp. FSA-380-WT-3A
TTCCATTTTTGCCTCCTAAATTTTCTTTAAAATTATTTAAATTAATTATAAGCATTTTTTGTGCCATTTATTATTTTGTACTTTTTATATTCTTTTCATGCTTATACAAATCACTTTTATAAAAATATATAGTACAGAACTTTATCATTTTGATATTTTAAATATCAAAATGATATTTTTTAATTCTTATTTATTTTTCAGAGTTTTTTTGGCTAATTAAAAAATTTTATTATTTTTTAATATCATTTTGATAATTTTATATATATTTTTTATAACAAATATATTAAAAAAAGTTAACCACTAAACTGACTCTTAAAATCCCATTATCTAAGAAACTATACTATTTCCTTATCCTAATTATTAATATTCCAGTGATTTTTTAGTATTTTTCAAACTTCTTTAGCTTTTATACTGTGCTATATCTCCACTAGAATTTATGAAATACTAATATTTCTTTTGTAGGATATTTTAATACTTCTCTTATACCTTTTCTTATTTTTCCATATATTATTTATCTTCTATATTTTAGAACAAATACTTATGATGTTTGTAATTCATTTTAATTGTAATAAACTATCATTTTTCATTATGAATTTACTTTAAGTTTTTTATTGATTGCTAAATCTAATTATTATACTCAAAAGAAATTTTTTGTATATACATGTCTTTTACTTTTCCAAAACCACATACAAAACAAGTGATTTTCTTTATACAAAAAAGCTGAAGAGATAAAATCTCTTCAGCAACTTTTATTATTTAAACTTATTAAATTTTCAACAATCATTTTTACTATTTAAAATTATAACAAACTCTTGCAATTAATAATAAAAAATATTTTCATATTCTTTTTATTTAGTTTTCCATGCTTTATTATACTCAAACACATATTGTATAAAAAATCCTACACCATATTTTAAAGCATCCTCATCAATATCAAACTTTGGATTATGATGTGGCTCTTTTACTCCTTTTTCTTCATTTCTACATCCGACAAGAGCAAAACATCCAGGAACTTTAGCTAACATTTTTGCAAAATCTTCTCCTAACATAGCTGCTGGATATTTAGTTATAGCTTCTTTTCCATAAAGATTTTCTACTGCTTTAGCTGCTATTAAACTTGAATATTCATCATTAATTGTTGCTGGAGTTCCATAATGAAATTCAAATTCATAATCAGCTCTATATGAATGTGTTATATCTGCTACTATCCTTTCCATTTTAGCTGGTATACTATCTCTGACAGTATTATTAAATGTACGAACTGTTCCTGATAGTTTAGCTTCACTAGGAATTATATTAAAACTGCTACCTGAATTAAAAGAGCATACACTCACAACTACAGGATCTGTTGCACAAATTTCTCTACTAACAATACTTTGAAGAGTATTGACTAAAGTACTTCCACAAACAATTGGATCTATACATTGATCTGGCATAGCTCCATGTCCACCTTTCCCTTTTATCAAAATATCATAAGTATCTGCTGAAGCAAGTCTTGGACCTGCTTCTATAGAAATTTTTCCTGTTGGTATGTAACTCCAAATATGTGCTCCAACTATATTATCTAGTTCTTTAAATTCATCACATTCTGACATATATTTTGCACCTGAATTAGCTATAAATTCTTCTGCTGGTTGAAAAAATAATCTAACTTCTCCTTCTAAAATATCCTCATATTTTTTCAAAATTTTAGCTGTACCAAGTAACATTGATATATGTCCATCATGTCCACAAGCATGCATTACATTTTTATTTTTAGATGCAAATGGAAGATTTGTAGCTTCACAAACAGGTAAAGCGTCAATATCTGCTCTAATTCCTATAATAGGTTTTTTTCCTTTTTTTCCTAAAAATCCTATTACTCCTGTTTCACAAACTTTTTCATATTTTATTCCCATTTTTTCTAATTCTTCACAAATTCTTTTTTGAGTATTGTATTCTTTCCAACTTTCTTCTGGATTTTCATGAAAATATCTACGCATTTCAATTATATATTTTTCTATATTTAAAACCTCTTCTTTAATATTCATTTATTTTCATCTCCTCTTTAAAATGGTCCATATCCTATTGATGTTGCTAATACTAAGAAAATACATGCAACTATTGAAATTACAATTTCAATTGGTATTACAAATTTATACCATTGCTTTAAAGGAACTTTTCCTAATGATAAGAATATTAATAAAGTTCCAAAAGTAAACCAGAAAGTATTAGAAATTCCATCTCCAAATTGGAAAGCAAGAACCATTGTTTGTCTTGTTATTCCAACCATATCAGCAAGAGGAATTAATATTGGCATAAATGCCATCGCTTTTCCACTTCCTGAAGGTATTAAAGCATTTACTATTGTAATTACTAAAAATACTCCCAAGGCAGTTGCCCAAGTAGGTAAATGATTTAATGGTTGAGAAATTGCATGGATTAAAGTATCAACTAAATTTCCTTGTTCCATAGTCCATTGAATTCCTCTAGCTAATCCTATTATTAAAGCTCCGTTAAAGGATTTTTTTGAACCTTCTATTATTCCTGTTACTATTTCTCCAGGTTCTATTCTACATATAATTCCAGATAACACTGCACTTAATGTAAAGGCTGCTGACAATTCATTTAATCCCCATCCTCTTTTTAATACACAAAAAATTGATATAACAAATGTTAATATAAATATTATTATTGCTAATGTTTGACTTGTACTCATCTTTTCATTTGCAACTGCTGAATAATCTTTTTGTAAACTAGAAGTGTCTATATCTTTCATCAAACTTTTTGATGGATCTTTTTTTATTTTACTTGCATACATCAAAATATATCCCATTAACAATACATTAAATATTACTAAAATTATTAGACGTAGCCACATTCCAGAAAATAATGGTAATTCTGCAATTTGATGAGCTATTCCTATTGTAAACATATTAGTTGGTGAAATTGAAAAACTTATTAAACAAACCAATGCACTTGAAGCAACCCCGACTAAAGAATCATATCCTAATGCTATACAAATAGATACTATTAAAGGGACAAATGGTATTATTTGTTCACACCAACCTAAAAATCCTCCAATTAATGCAAACATAATCATGATAGATAATAATATTATTGAACTTCCAACTTTAGTAGATAAAGTAAGTATTCTTGAAATTCCTTTATCTAAAGCACCAGTTTTACTATAAACTTCTAAAGATCCTCCAACTAACATTACTAAAAACATTACTGCTGAAGCTCCTACAAATCCATTAGGAATAGCTAAAAACATTTTAAAAATTCCTACTGGTGTTCTTTCAACAGTATGGAAACTTGTCGGATCTATAACAGTCTTTCCGTCTATAATTTGACGTTCAAAAACTCCAGGTGTAACTATATGAGTAAAAATAGCACAAATAACAATCACCGAAAATAAAATTATAAATGGATTTAATTTTATAGGTTTCTTTTCTTTTCTCATAGCATTCAACTCCTTGTATTTTTATATATAAATTAATTATTAATTTTTATTAAGAAAAATTTCAGTTTTTTTAATATCTTTTGTTTTATTTTCATCTTTAATATATTATAATATTATATTTTAAATTATTTTTAATACAAAATACTATTCTTAATTTCTATATACCACTTATTTTTTTGTTTGTCAATTCCAAAAACATTAATTTATAGTTTTTTTAAATAAAATCCTTTCATCTTATAAAAAATATTTCTCAATTTTTCACTTTTACTAAAAATAAAAAATTTAAAAATTTCTTTAGTAATTTTCATTAATTGCAATTATTAAAAAAGAAAAAATGTTGTAAATCACTAATTTTTTTGTCATTAGTCTACAACATCCTCTTAATAATATTTTTTAATTTTATCAATTAATTTTAAATAAATATTTCAACAAACCATTTTTCACTCGATTTCTTTGAAATATCTTCTTCATCTATTTACATTAAACTATTATTTTTATCTAGTTTTATAAAAAGTTTTTCATCAGAAGTTAATATTTCTTTTAATTTAACATTAAATTTTTTTATAAATTCTATATTTACTCTTTTAATCCTAATATATTTTATTATATTTCTAACACTACTTGTTCTAAATGTGTTAGTAATTTTATTTATTAGGATTTAATACTAAATCAAAATTTATAAATATGATATAAAAAAGGGTATTTTTTAGGTATTTTTTTATTTTTATAAAGTAAAAAAGCCCTGTAAATACAGGGCTTTTGATGTTCTTCGTTAAAAGAATTACTTTGTTTCGTAAATAGAAACTTCTCTTTCTCCTTCTTTTTAAGAAATTATTTTAACACAGTTTATAATTTTTTCAAAATAAGTTTGTTACCTTTTTGTTGGCTATCTTATAATACTTTCTAAAATTTTTAGAATATAAAAAGTGCTTACTATTGTAAATACTTTTAAGATAAAATGGTAATGTTTGCTATTTAAACTCCTTTAACAAATTTAAAGCTTCTTTTAAAATTTCTTTAGGACATGCTATATTAAATCTTATATATCCTTTTCCAGTTTCTCCAAATTCTTCTCCAAACTGAACAGCTATTTTTGCTCTTTTAAAAAACCAAGAATAAATATCTTCTTTACTATAATTACTATTACTATAATTTATCCATACTAAAAATGTTCCTTCCATTTTACATACTTCTAGTTCTTTAAAATTTTCTTTAAAAAATTCTTTTAAATAAAGATAATTTTCATAAATATAGCTATTTATTTCTGAAACCCAAGTATCATAAATTTTTTCAGCTGTACATACTATTGGTTCTATAAATATATTTCCTTCATGTACTCCATATGAATCAACTTTCTTTTTAAAAGGATATCTCAAATTATAATTTTTTATTATTGCATTCGATAAATGAATTCCTGGAATATTGAAAGTTTTACTTATAGATTGAAAAATTATAGAATTATTTGCTGCATAATCTGAAATTGTTGCAAATGGATTATATTTCATATTGTTATATACAAAACTTGCATGAATTTCATCACTAATAATAATTAAAGAATTTTTTTCACAAATATCTGATATTTTTCTTAATTCTTCTTTAGTCCAAACACGTCCTGTTGGATTATGAGGATTTACTAATAAAAATATTTTAGTTTTTGAAGATATTTTATTTTCTATTTCTTCATAATCTATAATATAAGAATCTTTTTCTCTTTTTAAGGGAATTCCAACTGCTATTCTATGATTATCTGTTATACATTCAGTTAAAGGAGAATATCCAGGAGATAAATACATTATTTCGTCTCCTTCTCCACTAAAAGTATTTACAGCTACTGCCATTGCTTGAATAATTCTTGGACAAAAAATTATTTCTTCCTTTTCTACATTCCAATTAAATTTTTTTAGTATATTTATTGTAGAATTATAATATTTTTCTGTTAAAAAACTATATCCATATACGCCTTTATCTGCAACTTCTTTTATTTTTTCAGTTATTTCTGGTGCTACTTTAAAATCCATGTCAGCTACAGAAAATGGTAATAAATTTTTTACTCCATATTTTTTTTCACTATAATCATATTTAAAACATCCTGTATTTCTTCTATCAGGATAATAATCAAAGTTATAATACATATTTTTACTCCTTAGTTTCTGGTAATTTAGCTATTCCTATACCTGTATATGCCCAAATTAAAGCAAAAATTATTCCACTATAATTTAATACTGCCCATGGTAAATATTCTAATGTTGGCACTCCTAAAGTTGTTGCCATATAAGCTCCTGCTAGAGTCCAAGGCATCAATGTTTCTGTTACTGTTATAGCATCTTCTAAACAACGAGATAGATTTTTAGGATCTAATTTTGCTCTAATAAATGATTCTTGAAACATTTCTCCACATAATAAAATAGATAAAGCTCCATTACATGTCACTGCTACTGTTGTTAAACATGTTGCTAAAGTTGTCGCAATTAGTTTAAATCTACCACTATTTGCCTTAACTATTCTACTTATTATACTTTCAAATCCACCTATTATATCTATACTAGCTGCAAAACTAAAAGCAAAATATGCCATTAAAACAGTTCCTAACATTGAAGAAGCTCCTCCCCTGTTAAGAAGTTTTAATATATCTGGTATTACTTCACTAGCATTTACTCCAGGTAACATACTAATATTAAATCCATTCATCATAGCTGTAAATCCTTGCTTCAAAGATAAATGTTGGAAAAATATTCCATTAAATATTGAAATTAAACTAGAAATTATCATTACAGGTATTGTTGGTTTTTTCAAAATTGAACCACCTAATACTAAAATAACTGGAATTAATAAAAATATATTTAAATCAAAATTTCCACTTAAAAATTCCATAATAATTTTTACTTTTTCAGGAGTATCAGCTGCTTGTCCTGTTTTTAATCCAACAATTATATAAACAATCGAAGCTAATATAAATGAAGGTAAAGTTGTCCATAATTGATGTTTTATATGATCATAAAGATTAGAACCAGCTGCTATTGGAGCTAGGTTTGTTGTATCTGATAATGGTGATAATTTGTCACCAAAATATGCACCTGATATTACTGCTCCCGCTACCGCTGCATTATTTACTCCTAATCCTGCAGCTACTCCCATTAATGCTACTCCTATTGTTCCTGCACTTCCCCATGAAGTTCCTGTACATACTGAAGTAATAGAAGTTACCCAAAACGCTGTTATAAGCAAATGCTCTGGATTAATTATTTTTAATCCATAGTACATCATTAATGGAATAGTTCCACCAAACATCCATGTTCCAATTAATATTCCAACTATAACTAAAATTAAAATAGCTGGTAAAGCTTTTGCTATTTTTTCAGTTATTTTATCCATTATTTCATCCCAAGTATATCCATGTTTATAAGCTATTAAAACAGCTAAAACAGTTGCAATTAAAATAATTGGTTCAATTTGAATCTCATTGATTATATAACCTACTGAAGTTAATACAATCATTGCTAAAATAGGTAATAATGTTAAATAAAAACTAGGCTGTTTCTTTTCTTTCATTTTTGAAATCCTCCTTAAAAGTTAAATAGATTAATAGTTAATTAGCTTAACAACATTATACTATTTTTTCTTTAAAAGTCAATAAAATATTTTAAAAAAATACAAAAAATTAGAGAATGACCCATATTTGAGTCATTCTCTTACTTTTTTTTATTAAGTATATTTGTATATTCCTCAAGAACTTTATAAAATGTACCAAGTTCTTCTATAGAAAATTTTTTTAATAATAGTTTATTTGTTTTTATTATATCTATATTATCATACTTTTTATGGGCTAATACAAATTTAAATGCTTTTTCTTTTGGTAAAAGATAAAAAATTTTAGCATCTGTTTGAGAGTTTTCTCTATAAATATATTCTTTTTTTAAAAGACTTTTTATAGTTTGTGAAATAGCACTTTTTGTTTTTCTCCATTTTTTCGATAATTCCGTAACTGTAATTCCTTTATTATCAACTATATCTAAAAGAATATGAGCCTCTATCATTGATAATTCTTCTCCAGTTCCATAATCTTTTTTTGTATTCATATAACTATTATATGCTATTACAAATTCATATAATATTTCAGCTTTTTTATCTAATTTTTTAAATCTTTCGTTTGTAATTTCTTCTGTTTCATTTTCATCAATCCATGTGTTTAAAATCTCTTCATATAATTTTTTTTCATTATTTTCTATCATATTTATACTCCTAATAAATTATTTAGATTTTAAGTTTATCTGCTTAATTATTAATATTATTTATTATTATTATATCATAAAAATTTTTTTATCCAAATTTTTTTATATAAGTGAACATTAAAAAGATTAATTAAATATTTTACTTATAATTTTTTACTTTTCAGAATATAAAAAAGGATTGAAAATTCAATCCTTTTTTATCTATATATTTCTTAGGGCATTATTTTACAGCTATTAATTCTATTTCTACTTTTACATCTTTTGGTAATCTTGCTACTTCTACACAAGCTCTTGCTGGTTTTACTTCTCCTAAATACTCGTTATATACTTCATTTATTGCTCCAAAGTCATCCATATTTTTTATGAAACATGTTGCTTTTACTACATCTTTAAATGCATATCCTGCTTCATCTAATATTGCTTTTAAATTTTCTAATGATTGTTTTGTTTGAGCTTTTACATCATCTGATACTAATGTCATTGTTTCTGGCACAAATGGTATTTGTCCTGATATATATAAAGTTCCATTTACCTCTACTGCTTGTGAATATGGTCCTAAAGCTGCTGGTGCTTTTGATGTATTTATTATTTTTTTCATTTTCTATCACCTTTCTATACAAAATTATTTTTCAATATTTCTCAAATGAAGATAAACTGTATTTTTAGATATTTTTAGTTTCTTTGCTACTGTTAAAACACTATCTTTCATATTAAATATACCATCTTCATATAATTTTTTTATAATTTCTTTATTTTTATTATTATTTGATATTTCATCATTTGATTCAACTTTTTTTCTAATTCTTTCTACTGATTCATTTATCAACTCTTCAACTGTATTAGAAAAATTTTCATTTAATTTTACTTTTCTATTTTCATGATTTTCATATTCATCATCAATATATGTAAAATTTTTAATAAAATCTGTTAAAGAGCATTCGAGATTATAATTTATACATAATAATCCTATTATTCTTTTATTTTCTCCATAAATAGCAATTGTACTAGATTTCATTTTTTTATCATTTTTACTTTTAGTAAAATAAGTAAGAAAACTTATCTTATTATTAGAATCATTCATCTCCTTTAACATATTAAGTGCTAAATCTGTAATAGGAGCTCCTTTTTTTCGATTAGTATTTTGCCCTGCTATTTCTATAACAGAACTTTCATAATTTTCTAAACTATGTAATACTACTTCTGAATCAGGTCCTAAATAATCTGCTAATCCATAAACTAAATTCTTATATGATTCTAAAATAATTTTATCTTTTTCTGTAAATTGCATATTTTTCTCCTTTTTATTTTATTATTTATTTAATTATATCATAATTTAAAAAAGGATTTTATTATTTTCTAAACATTTCTCTTATTAAACCAATAATAACAAAAGCTGCTATAATTATTCCCATTCCTAATACAACTATATCTAAAACACCCATCTTTATTTCACCTCTTTTTCTTTAAATGTAACTAAACTTACTATAAACATAGTTAAAGAAGAAAAAATTAAAGACACTATAATGTGATGAACCCCAAATGGTTGTTTAGCAATCCACCATCCAGTTGAAGAAATTACAGAAACTATAATAGTTGCTATAGCTCCTTGAGATGTAGCTTTTTTCCAGAAAAAACCAGCTACTATAATAGGTAAAATAGCACTTGTATATGGAGCACTTACATCTTGCATTATTCCTACTATTGAACTTGCAAAATTTGCTATTATAATACTTAATATTCCAACCCCTACTACTGAATATCTTGAAATAGAAACCATTTTATTTTCATCTATATTAGGATAAATTCTTTTAATAACATTATCAGTTATATTAACAGAAGTTATTAATAATAATGAACCTGAAGTAGAAACAACTGCTGCTAAAAGTCCTGCAAGTAATAAACCTCCAACAACAGGATTTGTCAATCTATCTATCATTGTAGGTAATATTGCATCTGAATTAACCACATCAGGAAAAAGAAGAGCTCCCGATAATCCTATTACAGCACACATTAAAAAATATGGTAAATAAATTAATAAAGATGCTGTAACTGTTGCTCCTTTGGCTTCTATTGAATTTTTAGCTCCACATATACGAAGAAAATTTTCTTGACTAACAAAATTTGTTGGAATTATCCACATTAATATTCCTACTATTCCTAAAATTCCAGAAGCCCATGGGTCAAAATAGCTTGCTGGTAATTTTTCTATCATAACTTCAAATCCACCTGTATTTGTTATAGATAATATTGGTAAAACTACCATAACAGCCATAATCATAATGATCATATTAATAGAATCTGTATATGAAGCTGCAACTAATCCTCCAAGAACTGTATAAGTAATCATTACAACTCCCATTAATATACATGCTTGTAAAATAGATAAACTAGGAATAAATGTTTGTGTTATTGTTCCTAAAGCTCTAACTTGTCCTGCTGTTAATGCTATTAACGCAAATAAATTTAATACTGTAATCCAATCTGCAACTTTTTGTCCATATTGTTCTTTCATAATATCTGGAACTGTTATTTTTCCTGAATCTCTTAATTTTTTTGCTAAAAATAAACCACAAAATAATAATCCTAAAGCAGCCCCTATTCCTAACCACAATCCTGATATTCCATCAGCAAAAACCATTCCTGCTACTCCCATTGTAGCACCTGCTCCTATTGCTGAGGCTGAAATAGAATGGACATTTCTCCAAAATGGAATATTTCTTCCTGCAACAGTGAAATCTTCATAATTTTTAATTTTTTTTGAGCAATAAATTCCTATAGCTATCATTACAATCATATAGACTATCGCAATAAATAATTTTATCATAGAATTACCCCCCTTTTTTATCCTAAATTTATTAAGGCTTTTTCTAAACGATCTAATCCTTCTTTTAAAACTTCATGACTTGTTGCTAAACAAATTCTTATATGACCTGCTGATCCTGGTCCAAAAAATCTATCTCCTCCAGGAACTATTGATAATTTATATTTTTCTCTTACATAATCTACAAATTCTACAGGATCCATTTTTGTCTCAGAAATATCTGGAAAAATTACAAATGTAGCGCTAGGTTTATGACATTTTATTTTAGGCATTTTAGAAATACGCTCTAATGCATAATCTCTATTTTCCATCATTTGTAATACAAATTTATCAACCCAATAATAGCATTTATTCATACATGCCATTCCTGCTATTTGCGAAAGAGAAGAAATTCCACCAATTGTTGTATTAACTAAAGAAGTATCAACTATTTTATTAAAAATTTCCTCTTCTTGACAATAAATACATCCTGCTCTAAGACCAGCTATGCCAAAACTTTTTGAAAATCCAAAAACTGATAATGTTCTTTTATTTCTTTCGCTTCCTAAAGAAATAATACTATTAAATTTTGCATCGGGATATACTATATCTGACCATATTTCATCATTCATTATATAAAAACCATATTTTTCAGATAAACTTAAAATATGTTCTAAATCTTCTATTGGATAAACCATTCCTAAAGGATTGTGTGGATTACATAATCCTAACATTTTTGTTTTTGGTGTTATATAAGATTCTAAATCACTAAAATCAATTTTTCCATCTTTTATTTTCATTGGAAATAAAATAACTTTTCCTCCTGCTGCTTCTACTGATGTTTTAAATAGAAAATCTACTGGGTCAAAAACAATTGCTTCATCTCCTGGTTGTAATACTGTTTTTGCTATTATCTCCATTCCTCTCGCTGCACTATCTATAGGAAGAATTAAATTAGGATCAACTTTTTCATTTTTTCTTTCCCATAAAGCTTTTGATATTGCTTCTTTAAATTCAGGAAAACCTAATTTAGGAGTATAAGAAAAATATCCTTCTTTTGAATAATTAATAATATCTTCTACAATTTCTGGAGCTACTGGAAAGTCTGAGTCTGCTGCTGTTAAAGGAATAACTCCTTCTTCTACTTCTGCCCAACGCATATTATATGCTCTTTTTTTCAATACTCCAAATTTGATTTCTTCATTTTTAAACTCTACCATGTTATTCCTCCTTAATATTTATTTGTATATTCTATTTTCTATAATTATACCATAAAATATTTTTTAGTCAATGAATTTTTTTTTATTATTTTTAAAAAACTGATTTATTTTAATATATAAAATTCGTATATAAAATATAAATATTCTTTATTTTTATTTTTAAAATTTTAAAAATTTTTATATCTATTTTATGGTTATGTTTAATTTTTTTTATTTATTTCTAATATCTTAATAAAAAAAATATATATAATATAAAAAATAACTTCATTTTATAATATAAATAACAAGTACTTCTACTTAGATTCTATATATCTTTCTTTACTATTATGAAAATATTTATTTTTTGTATTAAAATATGATATGATTAATTTATAATTATTATTTTAAAGGAGTAAAAAATGACAACAAGTTTTTCAATCTTTTTAATAGTTGCAGAAGAATTAAACATCAGTAAAGCCGCAAAAAAATCTTTCGTTACTCAACAATGCGTTAGTGACCATATAAAAAGATTAGAAGAAACATATAAAATAAAGCTTTTCAATAGAAAACCTAAGTTTTCTCTAACTCCTGCAGGAGAAATAATGAGGAACTCTTTAATAAAAATGAAAATTATTGAAGAAAACATGGAAAAACAATTAATAGAATTAAAAAATGAAGTAACAGGAGAAATAAGGTTTGGAATAAGTTCTATAAGAGCAAGAATACTAGCAAGTAAACTTATAAAAGAATATAAAAATTTATACCCCAATGTATCTATCTCTTTTATTTTAGATGATACTAAAAATTTAGAAAAATATTTATTAAAAGGGGAAATCGATTTATTTGTTGGAGTCAATACTATTAAAAATTCTTTTTTCCATGTAGAAAAAATAGGAGAAGATAATCTATATTTTATTTGTACAGAGAATCTTTTAAAAAAATACCTTACTATTCTTGAATTAAACGAAATCATAAAAAATAAAGAAATCAAAATAGAAAAAATAAAAAATATTCCTATCATTTCTAGTGGAAAAGAAAGTAATGCTTCCTCTTTAATTAAAGAGTTTTGTAAATATAAAAATATAGAATTAAACAAAAAAGTTTATATAAGTGATATTTATAGTTCTTTCCCTATGTGCGAAGAAGAAATTGGAGGCTTTTTCTGCCCAACAATACTTCTCAATGATATAGAAAATTTTAATAAAGATAAACTAAATAAACTTGAAATTTTTAAAATCAAAGATTTAAATAAGCATTTAAATTTTGATTTAGTTTATCCACAAATTATTAATTTTCCACTATATGTAGAAGATTTTATAAAATTAATTAAGTTAGAAGTAAATAAAATATATAATAAATAAAAAAGTGGCTTTTGCCACTTTTTATTTTAACTTATTAACTTTTAATATAGCTCCTTTATCTGCTGAAGTAACTAATTCAGCATATTTTGCTAAAGAAGGTGTTCTTTCTTTATATATTGGTTTGAAATTTCTTAATCTTCTTTCTATTTCTTCTTTTGGAACATTTAAATCTAGTCTTCTATTTGGTATATCTATTGTTATTGTATCTCCTTCTTCAACTATTGCTATTGGTCCTCCTGCTGCTGCTTCTGGTGAAATGTGCCCTATTGCTGGTCCTCTTGTTGAACCTGAAAATCTTCCATCAGTTACTAATGCACAACTTTCATCCATTCCACGACCTACTAAAAGTGAAGTTGTCATATGCATTTCTCTCATTCCTGGTCCACCTTTTGGTCCTTCATATCTTGTAACTATTATATCTCCTGGTTTTATTAAATCATTTGAAACTGCATAACTTGCTTCTTCCATTGAATGGAAAACTCTAGCTTTTCCTGTAAAATTATACATTGAAGGCTTTACTCCTGATTTTTTTACAACTGCACCATCTGGAGCAAGAGAACCAAATAATATAGCTATTCCTCCTTCATCATTTTTAGGTGTCGAAATAGGATAAATAACATCATTTTCTACTAATGGCACATCTTTTAAATTCTCAACTAGTGTTTTTCCTGTAACTGTTAAATGATTTTTTTCAAGTTTTGATTCTATAGCTTTTAATACACTATACACTCCTCCATTTTCATCTAAAACTGACATTGGATATTTTCCTGATGGTTTTATATTACATAAATAAGGAACTTTTCTACTTATTTCATCAAAATCTTTTAAAGATAATTTTACTTCTGCTTCATTTGCTATAGACATTAAATGTAATACTGTATTTGTTGAAGCCCCCATAGCCATAGTCATTGAAATTCCATTTAATAATGCTTCTCTTGTAAGAATTTTTCTTGAATTTAAATTTTCTTTAATCATCTCAACTATTCTTTTTCCAGAATTTTTAGCAATTCTTCTTCTTTCAGATGAAACTGCTAAAGCTGTTCCTGCTTTTGGAAGAGCTAAACCTAAAGCTTCACATAAGCAACACATTGAATTTGCTGTTCCCAACATAGCACAAGAACCATAAGTTGGAAGAGCAACTTTTTCTATTTCTAATAATTCTTCAGGTGTTAAATGACCTGTTTGAGTTTTTCCTATAAACTCTCTCATATCTGTAAGAGTTATTACATCCTTGTCTTTATATTTTCCAGCTAACATAGGTCCTGCTGGAACCATTATTGTAGGAATATTTGTTCTTGCTGCTGCCATTATCATTCCTGGAACTATCTTATCACATCCAGGTAACATTACCATAGCATCAAAATGATGAGCTTCTATCATCATTTCAACAGAATCAGCTATAATTTCTCTACTTGGTAAAGGATAACGCATTCCTTTATGTCCTTGACATATTCCATCACAAAGAGCAATAGTACTAAATTCTCTTGGAATTCCACCTGCTTCTATAATTCCTTGTTTAACATACTCTACTATCTCTTTTAAATGAATATGTCCTGGTACCATTTCAGTAAATGAATTTACTACAGCAACTAAAGGCTTTTTAAAATCATCAGTATCTAATCCTGTACTATATAATAAAGCTCTATGTGCTGAACGTTCTATTCCATTTGTTAATTCTCCACTTTTATAATTACTAAAATGCATTTTTTCCTCTAATTTTTTATTATCCATTTTTTCTCCTTAATTATAATTTTTTTCTTTTATAATAGTATATTAGAATAAAATACATCAAAAATCAAACAGAAAAATTTGGATATATAACAAGAAAAAACTTGTATGTTTTCACTATTTATCATTAAAAAGTTTATTATTATTTTGTTACCTTTTTGTTACCTACCACCACAAAAAAAGGGTATTTTTTAGGTATTTTTTTATTTTTATAAAGTAAAAAAGTCCTGTAAATAAAGGGCTTTTGATGTTCTTCGTTAAAAGAATTACTTTTCTGCGTAAACAGAAACTTCACTAAATCATTTTTCATAATGCTTTATTTTAAAAAGATTTATAAAATCTTAAAAATAAATTTGTTACCTTTTTGTTGGTTATCCTATAATCATTTCTAGAATTTTTAAATAGTTCTTTTTTTATTCCCACTCTACAAATATAAATTTTTATGCTTTTAAAACCCTTTAAAATCAAGCTTTTTATTTTATAAAAAATTTATTTTTTTATATATTTTATAGAGTTTTTAATTTTTTACGGCCAACTATGTTTTTTTAGAAGCTAAGAAAACACTAAACTTTAAGAAGGTAAATTTCTAAATAAAAGTATTATGAAACAAAGAGATAATCTCTTTGTTAGGTATTCTAATTGAGAAAACATTATCAACTACATCTTTTTTAATTGTCAAATAACCAGAGTACAACATCAACAAAAAAATTTCATTAGTATTTAAATCATTATGTATATCATTTAGATTCATCTTGACTCTTATATTCTCTTGGTTGAAAAACCTTTCTAAAATATCAAAAATATCTCTACCACTCTTTCTCAATATCTTTCTAATTAGATAATTAGATATAGTATTTACCCAATAATAAGTAGTAAACTTTTTGTTTTCAAGATTATATTTAACATTATAATATTTTAGGACTTCTTCAACTTCATTCTCAAGTAATCCAGAATACTCTTCATATCTTTTTGTATTTAAAATACTATCTGTTGTAAATTGTTCAAGTCTGAAAATATTACAGCTTGAGTCACTATAATTATTCCAATGAGTACTCCTATTTGTAAATTAACATTTGATTTTAATGCTCCGCCATAGAAAATTTAAAAAAATTGTAAAGTTTCATTATAGTACTAAACTCATGAGTAGTAAATAACGGTGTATCATACTCATCTATTAAAAGAATAATATTTGTTTTATATTTTCTAAAAAGTAACCTATCAAAAATTGTAGGCTATACTACAATTCACTTAAATCTCCACATCCATTTTGAAAATTAGTTAAAATTCTTTTTTCTTCTTCAAAGATACAAAACTTTTCAAACCTTTGATACTCTTTAATCATTCTAAATACAAATAAATCCCTAGCTGATAAAAAATCTTTCCAAGTAACTTCTTTAATCTCTTTTAGAGTGAGAAATATAACCAGATCCGTATTCTTCTATCATTGGAGAGTTTTCTATATATAATCCATTAAATAGATTTCTATTCCCTTCTTTCTCTTTTATATCAAATATATCAAAAAAATATTTTATCATAGACATATTGAGAGTTTTTCAAATCTTCTAGTATGGAAAATCTATCAACTATACTCTCTTCTATTAGTTTATATTTATTACAAATAGTAGTTTTTTAAATTACACTTTTAAAATCACCTATTCCTATACCTATTTTCTTTTTCTCAACTCTCATCTCTTGATCTACCTTTGATTCTATTATACCATTTTAAAAAATAAAGTAAATAAAGTATTCTATCCTCTAACTCTTTTAAATAACTAAAATATAATTTAATCTTACCCTTCAATAATTTTAAAAATAAATTTTAGTTCTATATTGGAGTAGTCTTAAGCCTAATAGAAAAAGATTTCCCAAGTTTAGTTGAGTTTTAGTCTCCTTCTATATTGGAGTAGTCTTAAGCGAAACTAACTCAAGATATATTAAAAGAATTTGATATAGAAGTATAGTATAAAAGGTTGAGTAGATTAATTCCTACTCAGCCTTTTTTATATTAAATACAAAAAAGCATACAAAGGAATACTTTTTACTCCATTTTTTAAGCCAAAGTTTTTAGTCAAAAATATTAATACTATTTTTTTAGAAAAAGAAAATTTTAAAAGTTTACAGTTTTAAAATTATTTTTCTTCATTAGAAATTTTCAGTGAATAACTTCTTCAAAAGTTACCCAATTTATTCTTTTTCTCAACTCCTTTTTCATCATTAAAAGGTATCATTATTAATTCTTTTATTAAGCCAATTTTTTTAAAAAAGTTCTTTTTATTTTTTATATATTTTTAATAGTTTTTTATAAAAATTTAATGTTTTTTTTAATATTTAATAGTTTTTAAAATTTATTTAATCTTTTTTATTAGAATTATATCATATATTTTATCTGCTCATAATTAAATCAATTATTTTTACTTTTATTATATTTATAAAAAAGTGGAGATTTTACTCTCCACTATCTTTTATAATATTTTTGATTTTTACTTGTTACAATTTCTGGAATAGTTAAACCAAGTTTTCCTTCTTTAATCAAAGGTTCTATATATTTTGAATAAGCATAAGTTGTTGTCTTTACTCCTAGTAATTCAGCTATCTCTTTTCTACTTTTCGGCTCTTTACAAAAGTTTAAAATTTTATCCTCAATAGAATTCGTTCCCTCTTCTCCAATCTCTTTATTATATAATATAACAATAAATTCATTTCTATTTTCTTTAAATACAGGTTCTGGTAATCCCCATTCTTTCATCTCTAATCTTATTGTAGGTATTCCTGAATAACGATTTTCTGTTTTATTTAAACTTTCAGCCATTGTAGCAAGAGTTGGATTTCTTAAATCAGGTCTAATTTTACCTAATTGTTCAACTGTCATTCTTCCATAAAGTCCACCAGGACTATGAATCTCTAATCTATCTTTAAAAAAGTTTATTTGAATAGGAGTTCCTTCAGTATGAACACTATAGTCCCTATGAATAAGAGCATTCAAAATAGCTTCTCTTATGGCATTTAGTGGATATTCACTTTTATCTTTTCTCGCTCCTGTTCCACTATCAATAATAGTTTTAATTTTCATGTTTCTTTTACAAAACATTAAAGCTTCCTCTAACATTTCTGAAATAGTTCCCTCTATCCTTTTATTATCTAAAAATCTTTCATTATTATCTCCTAATTCTCCTATCTCATTCCCTGGAATAACAATAGCAGTTATTCCTAACTGTGGAAAAATTCCTTGAGGATATAAACAAAAATTCATAACAGAAGCTAAAGTAAATTTTCCATTTCTTTTTATTCCTAACATTTCATAGGCTTGTTCATTATCCAACCTTGCAAATTTAGGTTTCTCTACTTTTTTATTTAAGAGATATCTCTCTATTTCTAGCATATCCATATTAGAATTAGTCGCTCTTTCAACTTCCCTTTCATCATCATGAACATGTTTTTTAAAAGCTTCAAAACTGTATATCTCATAATCAGTCATTGGTAAATCAGCATCTCCAACTCTTATATATGAACCTTTTATTTTTCCAGCACCTTTATAATAACAAGGTCTTTGAGTTAATTCAATTCCTGGTACTTCAAAAGAACAAATATTTACTCCTTCAAATTCTGTTGAAGTAAATACTCCTCTTACAGCTGGTTCCATCTGATTACATTGTTCAGTTATACATTTTTGTAAATCTTGTACATCATAAACACCAACTGCTTTAAATTCATTTTTTTCTTCTAATCCAAAAATTATAATTCCTCCATTATCCTGATTAGAAAAACTTGAAAGAGTATCATATAATCTTTTTGGACAACCTTTATTTGCTGTTTTTACCTCTATATTTTGTCCTTCTGCTTTATTTTTATTTATATTTTTAATCAATTTTATTAATTCTTCTACTAACATTTAATATTTCACCTCATTCGTTTTAATATATTTTATCATATTTTTATATTTTTTAATAGTTTTTTATAAAAATTTAATAGTTTTTAAAATTCATTTAATATTTTTATCAAAAACTTCTAATTTTTTTATAAAAACTATAAACAAGGTTACTTTTTAATAAAAAGTTTTATAACTTTAGAATTACTTTTCTGTATTATATTCTTTATATTCATTTTTTAATATATCATTAGAAATTTTATCCAATAATTCTTCAAAAGTTACCCAATTTAAAATTAACTTATCTAAATTCTTTTCAACTATCTCTCTATATTTACTCTTTTTCTCAACTCCTTTTTCATCATTAAAAGGTATTATTCCCAACTCCTTAATTAAATCAAGTTCTCTTAAAAAAGTTCCCTTTATGTTTCCCTTATATTCAAAATATTTACAAGAATAAAACCTTGTATTAAGTCTTAATTCATAGTGTTTCTTATATAATTCTGGAGTTATTAGAGTAACAAATATATTTCCTTTAAAATCTTCTCCAGCAAAGATTAAGGCATTTTCTATTACTCTTTGAAGTTGATTTCTGATAGAACATTTACTTACTCCAACAGATAAATCACTTTTCCATTTAGCCTCACAAAATACAAAATCTTGTTCTTCATTAGTTGCATCTAATTCTATCCCTGATTCTGTATTTCCTCTTCTCTTTATACTCCCTGTAGCCAAATCAAGATAAGTATTTCCTTCATTTTCTCTATGAGTTAATGGTTGTGCTTCTATTCCTATCTTAATAATAATTAGTTTCTTTCCTAGTCAATAATTGATATAGGTCATTCAACTTATTTTCTTTAATATATTGCTCCACTATTTTTAATACTAATAATTGCTCATCTGCTCCCTTTAATTCCTTACTTGCTCTATCCAAAAATTTTCTATTTCCTAATACTTCTATATCCCAATACAATTTTTCACAAATAGAATTAAATTCTTTTTTAACTTCTTCATCAGTTTTTATTATTAAATCAACTTGTGCCATCTAATCACTCCTCTACAATTTGATAATAATATTATACTATTTTATACAGATAAAATAATAATTAATCTTTAATTTTCTATTGTAATATAAAAAGCTCGAAATTTCTCCCGAGCTTTTTTATAAATTATTACTATAACTATTACTTTATTTTAGAATTCATATCTAAATCCTAAATTTCCTTGCCAATTTGTTTGTACCTCTGCACTTCCTGTTCTTTCAAAGTCTACATATAGATTTAGATTTTCTAGTACTCTATAGTTTGCTCCTATTCCATATTCTATCCAACTATCTCCTAAATCTTCTGTTATTGTTTTTCCATTTATTGTTGTATCTAATTCTCCAGCAAATTCTTTTACTCCAGCTACTCTGACATATACATTTCCTTTATCAAAATTATATCCTAAAGCTGTTCCTACTCTTCCTTCTGCTGTATAAATTGTATCTTGCTCTACATTTAATCCTGAACTTGTTCTATAATCTTCTGCTCCTAATCTTCCTAAACTCATTTCTACGCTTGGTTCAATGAAGAATCCTTTTGTTAAGTTAAATCTTCTTCCATATTCTGTACTTAAGCTCATTCCAAATGTATGGTAATCTCCTGATGAATTTATTCCACTTAAACTTGTTACATCATATTTATTTTCTAAACGACTTACTTTAAAGATTACATCTACATAATCTCCATTATTTCCTAACCAAGTTCCATAGATTCCACCACCTACTGCTGTATTATCTCCTGTTACATATGAGTTATGAGAATAATCTGTATCTCCTTGAGTATAGCTTACTAAATATCCTATAAATCCTGTACCATTGTCAGTTGAATATTTTTTATCATATCCTACTTGATATGTTTGATATTTATTTTCATATCCTTTGTTGTATTCACTTTCTCCAGCATAAACTCTAGCCCAAACTCCTTCGTTTCCTGTAGAATTTCTTAATTCTCCCATTCTTTTATTTAAAGAATTCATCTCTTGTTTCCAAGCTATATATGTATTAGTTGATAGTGCTTGTAAACCATCCATTGTAGTTGTTGTTTTATTTTGTTTTATTGTAGAAGTATTTAACTCTCCATTTTCTCCTAAATTTCCTGTGATAGCTCCTTCTGTTAGTCCTTCTTCTACTCTTACAGTTGTATCAATAGATTTTATTCCTTCTCCTGTAATATTTCCTGATAATTTTCCTAAATTTCCATTTATATCATTTGCAATATCATCAGCAGTTATTCCTGTAAAGTTTACATCTAAAGAAGTTCCTTCTGTTGCTTTATCTATATTAAATATTCCAGCATCAAATCCATTATCTGTAACAGAAGTTTTAATATTAACAGTTCCACCATTTCCAACTATTTCATCTATTTGAACTGTATGACCATTTCCACCATTAATATTTATTATTCCATCATTAAAAGTTAATTTATTTACAAAACTATTAGCATCTGTTGTCCATTGAGCTCCATTAGAAAGTCCTAATTGCATTCCTGTAACTTTATCTTTTTCTTCAGGTATATTTTCTATATCTGATGTTTTCATTATATTTCCATTAAAATAAGAGTCTGAATTTGACAAATTAATTATTACATTTGCATCTCTAGTTGTTTGAGAAGTCTTATCATTATAAGAGAATACAATATCTCCATTTAATTTAACTGTATTCTTCTCATCTTTATTTATTATTGTAGTAGCCCCTCCTCTTGTTTCTATAACATTTTCTGCATTTATCTCTAAATTTCCATTTACTTCTACTTTAGCTTGTGAAAAAGCTGCTATTCCTATTGAAGATGCTTCTTTTTCATTTTTCATATTAGAAGTAACATTTATTACTGTATTTTCAGAATTTATAACTAAATGAGCTCGAGTATCTTCTTCTGACTTAGTTGTAGTATTTTGAACCAATATTCCTGTTGAATAATATCCATCACTATGAGTTGTTATTGTTAAATTTTTAGAATTTATTTCTAGATAACTTTTTTTATTTTCACTATTATTTGTTGGTAGTTCATCTCTTACTTTAATCCCCATAGCCCATCCTGTAGTAGCATTTGATGTTATATTTATGTTCTTTGTTTCTTTTCCACCAAGAATTAAAGTTCCCCCATTCTTTTTTCCTTCATTTAATTTAATTGAAGATACATGAACACAAGGAGTCCCTGCTGATTGATTTGTTCCACCTTCTCTACTTATATTTATATTTTCACTTTGAATTTCTACTTTTCCTCCATCAGTAACAGAAATTGCCATATCATTATTTTTATTAATATTTAAATCCTTCTCCGTTATTATTTGAGTATTATTTTCTCCCTCTACAATTATAGAATCCTGTGAAAAAGAAATTGTTCCTGTTATCATAAAAGCAACCATCATTCCTAAAGTTACCTTTACTTTTCTTTTTAACCATCTTTTTAAATTTTTTTCATCAGTATTTCTCATAATTTAACCCTCTCCTTTGTTAAAATTATAAAAACATCAAAATTTAATACTTTTATATTTTGAGTATACTTCAAAAAAAATAAAAAATCAATACTCATTAACTATTTTATTACTTTCTTATATCTTATATTTCTTCCCTCTCTTATTTTTTCTATAAGTCCTAGTTCTAACATTTCCTTTAAATTTTTTATTACTCCACTACTTGTTAATCCTATTAGTGCTTGTAATTCCTCATTTGTTATAGTTCCTTTTTCATCTAATATATCTAATATTTTTCTATAAGTTTTCTTTATTTTAATTCCATTTATTGTATAACTTATCTTTGATAATGTTATTCTATATACTCCACCTAGTGATTCTATTGTAGGTTTTAACTTATATTCTTTGTATTCTCTAAGTATTTTCTCTATCCCTTTACCTGTTCTACTTGTAATTCCTAAATATCTAAAAACTTCCATTATCTCATCATTTCTACAAACTGATATTCCTAGAGTTAATCCTTTAGGAGAAATATTACTTGGTATCTCTCCTAAAGATATTATCTCTATTCTATCATTATATATTTTAACTATAGTATCCACTTTAACTGTATAATCCTTCTAAACAACCTATAACTATACTTTTAGATATTGAAGCTATCAATTTTATATTTGAAAAATATTAAAACTTCCCTAATTCTAAATTTACTCTAGTTGGTAATACAGCAGTACAATTTGAAAAATTAAAATTTAAAGAAATTTCAGATAAATGGTTCAATGAGCATAGTAAAAATTTATCTGATGGAACTTTAAAATCTTATAAATTACTATATGAGAGTTATATAAAAGACCTTGATCCTTTAGTATTCTCAAAAATAAAACTTATTAATTTACAAGAACATATTGATAAAGTTAGAAAAAAATGGAATTATAACAGGTTCAAAAACAGAAGCAGGAAGAGATAGATTCATTCCTATCAATGAAAAAATACTTCCTTTCATAAAGAATAGAATGGAAAATAAAACAGAATATTTCTTAATAACTAATAGATTTAAACCTTATACTTATACAGGTTATAGAAAAATATTTGTAAATACCTTATATCAACTAAAAATTGAAAAACATACTATCCATGATTGTAGACATACTACAGCTACCTTATTATCAAATGCAGGTGCAAACCCTACAGCAATAAAAAATATCTTAGGGCATAGTGACTACAAAATAACTGAAAAAATATATACTCATAAAGATGAGGAAGAATTGTCAAAAGCTATAAATATGATGTAGAAAAAATAGTAAGAAAAGCTAGTAAAATAGCCTTTCTTACTATTTTTATTTTGTTGGCTACGTGTTGTCTTTTTGTCACCTACCACCACAAAAAAAGGGTATTTTTTAGGTATTTTTTTATTTTTATAAAGTAAAAAAGCCCTGTAAATACAAGGCTTTTGATGTTCTTTGTTAAAAGAATTACTTTGTTTCGTAAACAGAAACTTGTTTCTTATCTCTTCCTAATCTTTCGAATTTTACATATCCGTCGATTAATGCAAATAATGTATGGTCTTTACCTTCTCCCATATTTGCACCTGCGTGGAATTGATTTCCTCTTTGTCTAACTATGATGTTTCCAGCTTTAACAGCTTCTCCATCATATTTTTTAACTCCAAGGTATTTAGGATTAGAATCTCTTCCGTTTTTAACAGAACCTTGTCCTTTTTTATGTGCAAATAATTGTATATTTAATGTAAATAACATCTAATTTTCCTCCTTCTCTACAAGCTTTATATTTTTCGGATATTCTTTGGCTAATCCTCTAAGGATTACTACCATGCTTTCTAAAAGAGTATGCACTTCTCTTTCTTTTCCTTTTAAATTCATACCGTCAAGGTCGACACATATGAAACCATCAGAATTTATTTCAAATCTTGGATAAATATCTAACACATCTTGAAATCCAGCAAGAGGCATTTGTAATGCAGTAGATAAAGCTGCACAAACTATATCATATCCATATTCTTCATATTCTGAATGTCCAGTAGCTTGATATTTTACTATGCTACCTTTTTTTCTAATAACTTCAATCTTTGTCATAATTTAATTATGCATTGATTGCTGTAACTTTAATTTCAGTGAAAAGTTGTCTATGACCTTTTTTTCTGTGGTTTCCTGTTTTTGGCTTGTATTTGAAGTTAATAACTTTTGCACCTTTTCCTTGGTTTAAAACTTCCACTAGAACTTTTGCTCCTTCAACTACTGGAGTTCCAACTTTAACGTCATCTCCGTTAGCTACTAATAGAACATCTGTTAATTCTACTGTTTGATTAACTTCAGCATTAAGCTTCTCAACTCTTAAAACATCACCTTCTGCAACTTTGTACTGTTTACCACCAGTTTTTATAACTGCGTACATATAAGCACCTCCAAAAGTATATATTTGTCGCTAGTTTAGGTTGCTGAATACCTTTCCTATGCGTACTTGATTAGTATATCATTTTTTCTTAGAAAAATCAATAGTTTTTTTATTTTATTATATAGTTTTTATTTCTTAATTCCTCTTCAATATAATCCAAATCTTTTTCAGAAGAAGCTCTTATAGTATGAAAATGATTTCCAGAAGTTAAATTTTTTAGTGGTTTAGATGCCCCCTCTTCTATTTTTTTTAAGAATTCTTTTACATCTTTTCTTGATTTTATATTTAATTCAGCTTTTAAATTTCCATAAACCTCATGATTTATAAAGACATCTATAACTTCTCCACCTAAATCTACAATTAAATTTAACTCATCTTCTATATTTTCATCATTATGAGAAACTTCCACAACTCTTTCAAAATATACAGGCTCTTGTAGCAAATATCCTCTTGCTGTAGAAATTATATCATGTCCTTTGGCTCTTAAAAGGGCTATATCTTGAACAATTACTTGTCTACTAACTGAAAAAGTTTCTGAAAAAAAACCACCTGATGTAGGTTTAGAATTTTTCTTTAAAGTTTCTAATATTTTTTCTCTTCTTTCTTCTCCTAACATTTTTCCCTCTTTTAAACTATATTAATATCTTAAATATCTTTCATTTCTCTCTCTTACATAATCATTATTTATTACAAAATTTATTTCTGACAAGAATTTTTCCTTATCTTCTGGAAAATCTCCTTTAAGTCCTAAATAGTTAGAAGCATGATTTGACCTAAATATAACTTTTTTTCCTTCTGGTATATTTATATTTTCTATCATCATTCTTATTTCTTTTAGAATATCTTCACCTTTTGCTTCTCTAAATTCTCCTCTTAGAATTCTATCATAAATCTCTGTTCCATCATGAACTACTAAACATAAAACACTTAAATAATCTGGAATAATTTTATTTACAACTTCTGCTGTTTTTAAAGCATGATTAGTATAATCTCTATCTCCTAAAACTCCAGCTATAACTGTCATAGATAACATAAATCCAGCTTCTTTTGCTTTTAAAGAAGCCTCAACTATTTTTTCAGAAGTTACACCTTTCTTTATCTCTTTTAAAACTTCATTGTCTCCACTTTCTAATCCTATATATACAAGAGAAACTCCTTTTTCTCTAATTGCTTTTAGTTCCTCTGGTGTTTTAAATAATATAGATTTTGGACTAGCATATAAAGATATTCTTTCTCTTTCTGGAAATTTTTCATTTATATAATCTAATATTTCAAGTAATCTTGGTGTAGGAATAATTAAAGCATCTCCATCAGCTAGAAATATTTTTTCTACATATCTAATCTCTTTTCTAAATGTATCTATCTCTTCTTTTATTTGTTCAAATGGTTTTATAGTAAACTTTTTTCCTTTATACATTTTACAAAAAGTACATCTATTATGTGAACATCCTAGAGTAATTTGTAAAATTAAACTATAAGCTTCACTTGGGGGTCTGTACAAAGGATAATCATATATATCATCTATTGTTCTCATTTTTCCTCCTAAATCATTTGCAATATTAGAAAATTATATCATATTTAATTACTTTTTTCAATTTTACTATTAGTATATTTCTATATACTTAGTAAAAATTTTATAATCTTTAGCATTTTCTTTTAATAAATTAAAAACAAGTTTTTTATAATTTTCAATTTGTTCCTCTTCATATGTCCCTGTTTTATAATCTACAATTAAAATTTCCTTTTTCTTTTTATCTATCATTAATCTGTCAATTCTATAAAGTTGTTTATCTTCCTCAGAATAAATAGAATATTCATTATATATAATATCCCATTTTTTAGAAAAAATCTCTTCATTTTCCTCAATAATTCTTTTTATCCTAGAAAACGAAAGTATCTCTTTCTCCAATCTCTCTCTTTCAAATATAGTTCCATATTTAGATATAACTTTTTCTCTTGAAGTTAATATCTCCTCTTCCTCTCCATAATATATATTTTCTAAAAAAGAGTGAATTACATTTCCTATATTTCTTTTTTCCTCTATTTCCAGACTGTATCTATAAATATCCTCTTTAATTTTTTGAGAATTTTTAGAAAGACTTTCTTCTAAATATCTATTTTCACTAAAATCAATTATAATATTTTCATCTTTAGAATTTTTTTCTATATTTTCTTTTTTGCTTTCAAAAGATTTTATAACTCCTTGAATATAAATTTTATTTTCTGAAGTTACATATTCATTTATTACATTAGTTCCAACTCTATCTTTTATAAGTTTATTTACCAAAATTATAAGATTACTTTTTGGACGAGTAAGAGCCACATATAAATTATTTATCTCCTCTTCCTCATCTTTTTTATCTTTAATCTTTTTAAAATCGCTTATATTATCTAATTTTGATAAAATTTCTTCATAAGATGAATCTATAATAAGATACTCTTCTACTCCACTATAATCTTTATTAAATTTCAAATTAAATTTAAAACCTTTATCCACCTTTTTATTTTCATCAGAATAAACATAAATCACAGTGTCAAACTCCAACCCTTTAGATTTATGGATTGTCATCAAATTAACTCCGTTGGTATTTTTAGAAGTTACTTGTTGATATCTATCACTTGAAAAATTATTGTTTACTTCATAAAGAAATTCTTGAGGAGAATCAAATTCTTTAACAATTTCTACAAATTTATAGATATTTTTTATATCGTTTTCTTTTCTATAAATATCAACAATAGATAGAGTTTTTATACACTCTATTATGAAATTATCCAAAGATAAATTTTCATTATAAACTTCATATAAATAAATTATTTTGGCTATTATTTTTTTCTCTTCTGTATATTCATCTAAAGCTAAAATTTTCTCTAAGGTTTCCTTTATATTTTCGTTTGTTTGTAGATTAATATCTATTACTTTTTTTAGAAAATCATCTCCTACAAAAATAATATCATCTCTTAAAAATTCTAATAGATAAAATATATTATTCTTATAAAAATATTTTAAAAGTTTTAATATAGGAACTATACATCTATGCTCAAATATACTTTTTCTAGTTTCTAAAAAATAAGGAATTTTATTTTCATTTAATAAATTAGCTACCTCTATCAAAGTTTTATTTTTTCTAGCTAGTATTCCTACTCCTCTATAATCTCCTTTAAATTCATCATTTAAAGTTTTTAAAACCTCTTCTAAATATAGATTTTTTTCTACATTTTCACCTTTTTTAGATTTTTCACCTATACAGTTTACTATTTTTATTAATCCCTCTTCATCTTTTTTATTGCTATTAATATTTGAAAAATCCCAAGTAACATTTGCTTTTTCTGAAATATTTGTAAAAAATTCATTGGTAAAATTTACTATATTTTTTTCACTTCTAAAAGAAGTTTCTAAAGTTTCAACCTCTCCATTTAAAATATTTGGAAGTTCTGTAAAAAGATTTTTTTCTCCTCCACGCCAACCATAAATACTTTGCTTTTCATCACCAACACAAATTATATTTTCTGCACTGTAGAAAAAACTCTCTAGCATTTTCCATTGACTTATACTTGTATCTTGAAACTCATCTATAAATATAGAAGTACATTTACTATCAATTATCTCCTGCATATATGGAGTGATTTTTCCATCTTCTATAAGGTTAAGATTTTTATCTTCCATATAAATCATCAAATAATCTTTTATATCATCTTGAGTGAATTTCTTTTCTTTTAACTTAAATTCATCATATAGAGAATACATAGTATCTAAAAAACTTAAAACTCTATTTTCATATGGAATTACTTTTTCTGTAAATATTTTTTTAGCTAATTCTCTATCAAATTCTTCTTTTAATTCTACAAGATTTTCTATAATCTCTGTTACTTTTTCATCCTTACTTTTTCTTATTTTGCTACCATTATAAAAATTTTTCCCAAATATCTCTTTCCAATTTTTTTCTATATACTCAAATTTTTCATCACTATTTTCTAATTTTATATAATTTTGATAAATAGTATTTACATAACTTCCAATAGGCTCACTATCTTTATTTTTATAAATCATAAAATTTTTTACTAACTTTTCAGATTCTGACAAGATTTCTACAAATTTATCATTGGAATAATCATATCCCTCTCTCTTTAAAAAGTTTCCCTTTTTTATAAAAATATATTTCCATCTATCTCTTATAATATCTCTCAAAACTTCAATATATTTATTTATATCTCTTTCTACTCTCAAAGCAAAGAAATCTTTAAACTCTTCAAATAACTCTTCATCAGCAGAAATTTTTTCAAAACATTTTTTTAATATCTCTAAATTTTCATTTTCATCTATAATATCATAGGATATTATCCCTTTCATTGGAGCTATAACACTTTTAAAAATAAGAATTTTAAAAGCATCTAAAGTAAAAATCTTTAAATTTTCTTTATTGTATAAAACCTCTTTATAAATTTTTTCAATTTTAGATTTTTTTATTTCAAGATTTGGATATAAATTTAAAATATTCTTTTTTAATTCTACTCCATCTTTAGTTTCAAAAGTTAAATCTCTTAAAAACTCCAATATTCTATCTTCTAATTCTCCAGTTGCTTTATTTGTAAAAGTCATAACTATAATATCTGAAAATTTTTCTCCTTGTAATAGAGAGACCACATATTCTAAAGCAAGTCTATAAGTTTTTCCTGTTCCAGCACTAGCTTTTAAAATTTTTCTAGACATTATATCACATCCCTTCTACATATATTTAAAAAGCCACAATTTCTACATTCAGAAATTTTTTCAGCTCTTAAATAATTTTTTTCCTCTATAAAATTATTTAAGATTTCATTTAATTTTTCCTTTGTAACTAAATTTTCTTCAATCTCTTTCATCTCTTCTTTTATAACATTATAGATTATCTTTTTAGCTACATTAGAATCTCCATAGAGCATAAGAGAATAAATATCAAGTTGCCCATCTGCTGTTCCACCTGTTTTATAATCTATTATATATTTTTCCTCTTGGCAATCTACAACTAAGTCTATTCTTCCTTTCAAAACTATGTCTGGTTTTGTTTTATCATCTTCATTATAATCACTAAAATAAACTCTCCCTTTTTCACTAAAGAAAGTATTTATTTTTTTATCAGAAAATTCTTTTTCTATTTTTTTATAAAAAGTTTTTACTCCATTTTTTATTGTGGGTATCATTATCTTTTGAAAATATAAGTCCATATAAACAGGTATTTTCATAGAATTTTTCTCTAATTCTTGATTTAAAATTTTATCTATTAATCTTTCATCTATAGAAAAATCTCTCTTTTTAATAATATTATAATAAGTTTTATCAACTATCTCTTCAAAAATCTTATGAACTATATTTCCTAAAAGAGCAAAAGAACTTCCAAACTCATCTTCTATATCTTCAGCAATTCCAACTACTTTTTCTAAAAAATATCTATATTGACATTTTTCCAGTTGTAAAGCATCATAAGTTCCAAAAGTCATTTTTCCATCTTCATTTATTAATCTAGAAAAATCTTTTTTCATTTGATAATTGTCACTTATTATATTAAAATCTTTTTCTCTAAAGAAATATTCCTCTATAATATTGTTTATAGTTTCTTTATTCAGTTTATTTTCATCTATTGTTATTCCACACTCTAAAATTATCTCTTCTAAAAATGAAGATTTATCAATTTTACTATCACTATCTTTTTTATAGAAGATTATATTTTTATCAGCATTTAATATTCCCTGTAAAAATCTATATTTTAATATATTTATCTTTTCTTCTTCTGTTATAAATCCCATTTGATTAAGTTGTCTATCTGTAAAAATTTGATGTTTATCTTTTATTTTAGGAATAAAATTATTATTTATATCTATAAAATAAGCCTCTCCTCTAAAATTTAATCTCGATTCTTGAATATCTCTTATTATTCCTTTTATCTCAATAGTTTTTTCTTTATCTACAGATTCTAACTCAATCCCTTCCATATATTTCCCAAGTAAAATATATAGGTATTTTCCAATCTCCTTATTAAAAATCTCCTTAAATCCATTTTTTCCAAATAGAAGTTCACTACTTTTTATATTAAAAATAACTTCATGGAATTTTTCTAAAAAGTCTGTGTATATATTTTCAATTAAATTTTCAAATCCAATCTCTTTAAAATAATTATAAAATTCATCAACTGTTTTAAATTTTTCAATTTTTTCTAAATCTTTTTTTATCTCTTTAAAAATTTTCTCTACTCTAATCTTTTTATCATCTGTAAAAATTTCTGTTTTTTCAAATATGATTTCATCTAAATATTTATACTCTCTATTAAAAATTTGAAAAAAATCTTTTTTTATCTCTCTATCTATTCCATATATTTTAGTAAAAATTTTATTATCTAAAGCTTCTTTTAATATTTCTACTTTTATTCCCTTTCTCTTTTTAGGCTCTATTGAAAAAAGTAAGTCACTTTGTATTTTCAAAAATTTATAAAATTCTGTTTCTTCTAATTTTTTTAATTTTCCTGTATAAAAATATTTTGGTAAAAGTTTAGAAAAATTATTTCCCTCTACATTAGGGGTATATATATAACTTACTTTTTCTTTTTCATCTAAAAGAGCTAGTAAATTCAATATTTCCTCTATATCTTCGCTTATTTGATAAATTTTTATATTCTCTTTATTTAAAAATATATTTTTATTTATTCCAAGTTTATTAAACTTTAATTCTTTTTCATTATATATTTTTGAATCTCCTTGAATTATAATCTCTATTTCAAGATAGTTTTCTATCTTTTCTAAAACTTTTTTTAAGATAGGAGTAAAATATGGAATATCTATAAAAATTATTTTCTTAAATTTTTTTAAAAAATTTTCACTAAAATTATCTAAATTTATTATCCAATCACTTGGAATAAAGTTATTCTTTTCTAAAAATTTATCATATTCTTTTTTCATTTTTTGAAATTTCTCTATTTTATCAATCTGCCAATCTTTTAATAGAGAGATATCTATATTTTGAATAAGATTTATATTTAATTCTTTATAATATTTAAAAAATAAGTCTGCAATATCAATAATATCATAATAATTGTTTATATTAAATTCCTCTTTTAAAGAAGTAGAGATATTCTTATACAAAGTAAGAGGTCTTTTAGCTTCTGTAAGTACTATTTTGTCAGTTGTAAAAATATTTTTTTGAAATTCCTCTAAAGTTAAAAATGTTCCCTCTTTTTCTAATATATTTTTTTCTCTATTTCTTAAATAATAGTTCTTTAAAAAATAATCATTAAAAACTAAAAGAGTTGTTTCTTTATTCTCTATATTTTTTATATAATCTTCTTTAAAATTAATATATTCAAACCTCATACTTCCTCCTATATTAATAAAGCTGGTCTTAAAGACCAGCTTCTATTTATTATTTTTTCTTTTCAATTTCTAATATTATATTTTTATCTGGCAAAAAAGCTTCTCTGTGTTTGCTAGTACCTTCAAATATAACGCCCTCTTTCATTAATATTCTATTACTTATAATTTCCCCACTAACAACACAATTATCTATAAGCTCAATATAATCAGCTTCTAAATGTCCTGTATATTTTCCTTGGACAGTTATCTTTCTAGCTATTATACTTCCATCACAAACACTAGTTTTAGAAAGCACAACCTCTGAATTACAGTAGATTTTTCCTGAAACTTTTCCATCTACTTGAAGATTTCCAGCTATTTTAAAATCTCCCTTTACTTCACTTTCAGATGCAATATTTGTTATCTCTTTTCCTGAAAAATTTGTGTCTGTTGCCTTATCATTTCTACTAAAGACTGCCATTTTACCCCCTTCTCTTTTTCAAAAAGATTGTTATATTTGTCTATACTCCATTCTGTAAAATTCATTGGATTTACTCTTTTTCCTAAATAATGAATTTCATAGTGAAGATGTGGTCCTGTTGACCTTCCCGTACTTCCTACTTCTCCTATTTTTTGCCCTTTTTTCACTATTTCTCCAACTTTTACATCTATTCTACTCATGTGAGCATAATAAGTTTTAAATCCATAACTATGAGCTACAATAACCAAATTTCCAAAACCACCTGAATTATAACCTGCAAATTCTATAATTCCATCAGCTGTAGTAACAATTTTAGTTCCTTTAGTTCCTTTAAAATCTAATCCATAATGGTATAATTTTTTTTCTAACACTGGATGGTCTCTTGTCCCAAATAAACTTGAATAACCTTTAAAAGGGTCTAATGGCTGTCCACTTGGAATAACTTCTAATAAAAATCTTCTTTCTAGCACACTCATTTTAGCTAAATCTAACTTCTCTTTTTCTGTTAATTCCTCTGGAATTCCTATATCTTCTCCCATAAGTTTTTCAATTTCATCTATTTTTGCAGTAATATTTTCTAATTCTACTTCTTTTTCTGTTATTTTTTTATTTGCTTCCTCTAGTTGTACAAGATATTCTTTCTTATTATCTTCTATTTTATCAACTAATTTTTCATTTTCTATTCTATAAAAACTATATAAATTAACTTTATGATTAAGTATTAATACCACAGTTATTAATGCTGCTATACTAAAAGTAAATAATATTCCTATAACTAATAAATATTTTTTTACTATTTTATCAAAAGAATAGCACTTCATCCCTTTTAAATCTGTTATTGTAACATAGTATCTATTTTTCAAGGTAGCCTCCAATTTTTTCTAACAATAAAAAAGCTTAGAAACTTCCTATCCTCCCAGAGGGCTGCCCCCCAAGTACTTTCAGCGTTTACGAGCTTAACTTCTAGGTTCGGTATGTTACTAGGTGTACCCTCGTAGCTATAGTTTCTAAGCATTAAAAATAGTAACATAATTTAGTCCCATTTGTCAATATTTTTTTTATTTTTTTCTAAAACTTTTTTTATATTTTTTTGTATATGTTCATACCCTATATTTTTTATATGAGGTAATATACAGTAAGAACAATCTTTTATGCCATTTTTTGTATATTTAAAATTCCCACCACAATTCTCTCCTAAAGAATACAGAGGACAATAACAAAATAAACAATTAAATTCTTCAGAAAAATTTTTTATTTTATGACAGGGAAAGTATTCACACTCTTTATTTTGAAAAAACTTATAATTTTTTTTATTTTCCATCTTTCTCTTTCCTTAATTATATCTTTTCCACTTTCCTGTAGCTTTTCCATTTTTAAAACGGCCTACAATTCTAGGACTTCCATCAAGATTAAAAAGTTTATAATGTCCATCTTCTATTCCTTTATCATAAAAAATTTCCATATATTTTTTTCCCTCTTCTGTGTAAACAATATATTTCCCATCCAATTTTCCATCTTTCCAATTTTCTATTGTTTTTAATTTTCCATTAGAATAAAAAGAAAGCCACTTTCCATCTGCTCTCCCCTTATGAAAATATTGTCTGTCTTTTCCATCTTTTAAAGTTCCTGTAAAAGGTTTTTTATTTTCTTTATTTAGTAATATGCCATTACTTTCTTCTAATTTTATATTTTGACTAAAAGAAAATGAAAATATTAGAGAAAAAAAACATAGAATTTTTTTCATAGACATTGTTCTCCTAATTTATTTTTTATTACAATTCACTATCTCTTCAGTATTATTATCTTCTTCGACTTTTGTTATATTCATACTTACTTTTTCTTTAACAATAAATTTATCATATAGATGTATAACTAAAAAAGTCAAAACAAGTCCAATAAAAGAATATAAAACACTTACTCCTTCACTTTTTCCTAAGTAGCTTCCTATTCCAAATCCAACAACCATCATAATTACAGGAATTACATATACTAAAAATCCTATCTTCAACATTTTTGAATCTGCTAATTCAAAAGTTACAATATTTCCAACTTTTATCTCTCTTTCCTCAGGATTAAAATCTAACTCTATTTCTCTAGTTAATTTGCTAGCTTCTCCACACCCTGAACAATGAGCACAAGAACTTTCTTTAAACATTTTTACTGTAATTTTTTTACCATTTATTTTTGTTACTTTACCACTACTTTCCATTTTCATGCTCCTATTTTTTGTATTTTCAAAATAATTATATCATATTTTTAACTTTTAACAAAGTCATTCTTTATATTTCTTGAAATTAAAAATTTAATATGATAAAATATTATGAATTTAGTTTAATTTATTAGGTGATTAGATTGAAATTTTTAAAAAATTTTAAAATTGTTTTTATATATATAATTTTTTTATTGATATTTTTGGGGTTTGTAAAATTTTCAAATATATCTCTACAAAATTTTTATACAACATTAATCCCTTATTTTGGTATTTTTTATTATCTTTTAATTATAACTATATTTGCTGATATTTTATTTTGTTTTAATAAAAGTAAAATTAAAAGAACTGTATATAGAATAAGATTAATATTTTTTAATATTTTTCTTCTAACTTTTATATTTTTAATTGTTTTAGGTTATACAAAAGTTACTGCTGAATTAACTCCTTACCATCTTTTATTTATATCATTAAATACTTTTCATTTAGGATATATGTTTACTGAACTTATTTTATATCTTTTTGAAAAATTTGATTTTGTAATTCTTTTGGGAGTGGCATTCAGTATATTACTCTCTTCTTTATTTATTTCAAGTGCTGGAATTATATCTCTTTTTATTAAAAAACGTAAAATTGAATCTCTTCATATTGCAAACTTAGAGAAAAAAAAGGCTGATATTCAAACTCGGATTGATATAAAAGAAGCTCTTATAAATGAAGAGGAAGATGAATATATAAAATATAATCAAGCTCAAGATATGGCAATAAAAGAGCAATTAGAAAGAGCTCGTAAAGAAAATTTTAAAATTTAATAAAGGTGATAAAATGATTCTAGCTTCAAATTCTCCAAGAAGAAAAGAGATTTTAGAAAATTTTGGTTTTAACTTAAAAATAATTACTAAAAATATTAAAGAAATAAGTGATAAAAAAAATATAACAGATAAAATTATGGATATTGCTAATAAAAAAGTTTTAGCTGTTGCTAAAGATTATCCCAATGATTATGTAGTTGGCTCTGATACTGTAGTGGTCATAGACAATGAAATTTTAGGGAAACCTAAAAATGAAAATGAAATTTATAATATGCTAAAAAAACTTTCTAATAGAGAACATGAAGTTATAACAAGTTTTTCTTTAGTAAATATATCTAAAAATTTATCTATTTCTGATTTTGAAATTTCAAAAGTACAATTTAAAAATATAAGTGATGAAGATATAAAATGGTATATAGATACTAAAGAGCCTTTTGACAAAGCTGGAGCTTATGGAATTCAAGGGAAAGGAAGTTTCTTTGTGGAAAAAATTCAAGGAGATTTTTTCTCAATAATGGGATTTCCTATTGGAAAATTTGTTAGAACTTTAAATAAAATTGGTATCTCTCTTAGTGATATAGATAAATTATAATAGGTGATTATAAAATGGAAAATTTCTTAATCAATGTTGATGAATTAAAAAATAAAATAGAGGCTATCCTTTTTATAGGTGGAGAAGATATAAAAATAAAAGATATATCTAAATTTTTTGGAATTCCTATAGATAAACTTATACCTATTATATATGAATTAAAAGGTGAAAGAAAATCATCTGGAATAAATATAGAAATCTCTGATTCTAATATTTATTTAGTTTCTAATCCAAAATATGGTGGTGTTATAAACAATTTCTTCGAGCAAGAGAAAAAACCTAAAAAATTATCTGCTGCTACCTTAGAAACTCTTTCTATAATAGCTTATAATCAACCTATTACAAAAAGTGAAATTGAATCTATAAGAGGAGTTAATGTAGATAGTATTATTGGAAACTTAGAGAGTAGAAAGTTTATAAGAATTTGTGGAAAAAAAGAAACTGTTGGAAGACCTAATCTTTATGAGGTTACAGAAAAATTTCTTGGATATTTAGGGATAGATTATGTTAATGAACTACCTAATTATCAAGAGATAAAAGAACAAATTGAAAGATTAAGTTATAGTGAAAATAAAGGAAATGAATAAAATTTTATGGAAAAAATAAGAATAAATAAATATTTAGCAAATTTAGGTATAGACTCAAGAAGAGCTATTGATAAACTTATTGAAGAGGGAAAAATTTTAGTTAATGGAAGTGTGGCTCTTTCTGGGATGAAAGTTGATGAAAATGATGAAATTATCATAAATGGGAAAAACATCAATAAAAAAACTCAAAGTAAAAAAGTATATTTTATGCTTAATAAACCTCAAAAAGTTTTATCAGCTGTAAAAGATGATAGAGGTAGAAAATTAGTTACAGATTTAATAGATACAGACGAAAGAATATTTCCAATTGGTCGTCTTGATTATGATACAGAGGGACTTATTATTCTAACCAATGATGGAGATATTTATAACAGAGTAATTCATCCTAGAGGAGAAGTTTTTAAAACTTATTATGTAGAAATTCAAGGAAATATCTCTATGACGTCTCTTAATAAGATAAAAAAAGGGATTGAGTTAGATGGAAAAATGACTCTTCCTGCAAAGGCAAAAATTATCTCTTCTACATCTAATAGTACAACTTTAAATGTATCTATAAAAGAAGGAAAAAATAGACAAATAAGAAGAATGTTTGAAAGTGTTGGACATAAAGTAACATTTTTAAAAAGAATTGCTATTGGTAATTTACTTTTAGATGAAAAACTTAAAATTGGTGATTATCGTCCACTTAAAAAAATTGAAATAAATTATCTATACTCATTGTAAGTAATTTTAATTGATATATAAAATCTTTAATATAAAGGGGGAAACAAATGGCTTTAACTAGAGAAGAAGTCTTAAAAGTAGCAAAACTTGCTAAACTTGAATTTAACAATGATGAAATTGAAAAATATCAAACTGAATTAAATGAAATTTTAAATTACATTGATATGTTAAATGAATTAGACACAGAAAATATTAAACCTTTATCTCAGGTAAACAATGATACTAATAATTTAAGGGAAGATGAAGTTAAACCTTCTCTTTCTGTAAAAGATGCTTTAAAAAATGCTCCTGAAGAAATTGATGGTACTGTTGTAGTTCCTAAAGTTGTTGGTGGAGAGTAAAAATTATATTATTTTGGGAGGAATTCTAATGAAAGAAATTTATGAACTTACAGCTTCAGAAGTTAGAAATAAAATTCTTAACAAAGAACTTACTTCTTTTGAAGTTGTTAATGCTATATTTGATAGAATAGAAAAAACTGATGAATTAATTGGAAGTTTTGTTTCATTAAGAAAAGAAAAAGCTCTTGAAGAGGCAAAATTAATTGATGAAAAAATTGCTAGAGGTGAAAAGGTAGGATATCTTGCTGGAGTTCCTGTGGCTATAAAAGATAATATGGTATCACTTAATGACCCTGCTACTTCTTGTTCTAAAATTCTTGAAGGTTATGAGGGAATTTATGATGCTACTGTTGTTACAAAATTAAAAGAAGCTGATGCAATAATTATAGGAAAAACTAATATGGATGAGTTTGCTATGGGAGGAAGTACAAAAACTTCTTGTTACAAACTTACAAAAAATCCTTGGGATACTTCAAAAGTTCCTGGAGGAAGTAGTGGAGGAGCAGCTTCTTCTATTGCTGCACAACAATGTTTTATATCTTTAGGTTCTGATACAGGTGGTAGTATTAGACAACCAGCTTCTTTCTGTGGAGTTGTTGGATTAAAACCTACTTATGGTAGAGTTTCAAGATATGGACTTATGGCTTTTGCTTCATCCCTTGACCAAATTGGACCTCTTGCAAAAAATGTAGAAGACATTGCTCTTGCTATGAATGTTATAGCTGGATATGATGATTATGATGCTACTGTTAGTAAATTAGAAGTTCCTAATTATACAGAATTTTTAGGAAAAGACATTAAAGGTATAAAAATTGGAGTTCCTAAAGAATATTTTGTAGATGGAATGAATGAAGATATTAAAAGAGTTATGTTTGAAGCTTTAGATAAATTAAAAGAATTAGGAGCAGAAATTGTAGATATTTCTCTTCCTCATACAAAATATGCTCTTCCTACTTATTATGTATTAGCTCCAGCTGAAGCTAGTGCAAACCTTGCTAGATTTGATGGAATAAGATATGGATATAGAAGTAAAAACGCTAAAGATATCAATGATTTATATGTAAAATCTAGAAGTGAAGGATTTGGTAGTGAAGTAAAAAGAAGAATTATGATAGGAACATATGTTTTAAGTGCTGGTTTCTATGATGCTTATTTCAAAAAAGCTCAAAAGGTTAGAGCTTTAATAAAAGCTGATTTTGACAAAGCTTTTGAAAGTGTAGATATGATATTTACACCTGTAGCACCTTCTACAGCATTCTCTCTTGATGCTGTAAAAACACCTTTAGAGTTATACTTAGAAGATATATTTACTCTTTCAGCAAACCTTGCTGGAGTTCCAGGACTTTCTATTCCTGCAGGACTTTCTAATGGTTTACCAGTAGGAATGCAACTTCTAGGAAGATATTTTGAAGAGGGAAAATTATTATCAGTAGGAAGTGCTTTTGAAAAAATAAGAGGGGAATGGAAACTTCCTGAGGGAGTTGAGAAATAATGATAAAAGAGTGGGAATCAGTAATAGGACTTGAAGTTCATCTTCAATTAAAAACAAATACAAAAGTTTGGTGTAATTGTAGTACAGATTATGATAGTGATGAACCAAACACTCATACATGTCCAATTTGTTTAGGACATCCTGGAGCTTTACCAAAATTAAATAAAAAAGTTTTAGAGTATGCTATAAAAACAGCTCTAGCTCTTAACTGTAAAATAAATCATGAATGTTCTTTTGATAGAAAAAATTATTTCTATCCAGATACTCCTAAGAATTATCAAATAACTCAATTTGAAAATTCTTATGCTGGAAAAGGATATTTAGATATTAATGTCAATGGAAAAGAAAAAAGAGTTGGAATTACAAAAATTCAAATAGAGGAAGATGCTGGAAAATCTATCCATGGAGTTAATGAATCTTTTATTAACTTTAACAGAGCTTCTATCCCTTTAGTTGAAATTATCTCTGAACCTGATATGAGAACTTCAGAAGAAGCTTATGAATATTTAACTTTACTTAAAAATACTATAAAATATACTGGTGTAAGTGATGTTTCTATGGAGCTTGGTTCTTTAAGATGTGATGCTAATATTTCTGTTCACTATAAAGGCGAACCATTTGGAACTAGAGTAGAAGTTAAAAACTTAAACTCATTTAAAGCAGTAGCAAGAGCTATTGATTATGAAATCAATAGACAAATAGAAGTTATAGAAAAAGGTGGAGTTATAGACCAAGAAACTAGAACTTGGGATGACGAACATCAAATCACAAAAGTTATGAGAAGTAAAGAAGAGGCTATGGATTACAGATATTTCCCTGAGCCAGACCTTTTAAAAGTTATAATTGAAGATGAAGAAATCGAAAGAATAAAAGTACTTATGCCAGAAAATATAGTTGATAAAATTCATAGATTTATAAATGAATATCAAATTCCTGAATATGATGCTAATATTCTTTGTGAGGATATAGAACTTGCTGATTATTTTGAAAAAGTTGCTCATGCTTCTAACAATCCAAAAGCAAGCTCTAACTGGATAATGACAGAAGTTTTAAAATATCTAAAAAATAATAATATAGAAATTAAAAACTTCCCAATTTTACCAGAAACTTTAGGAGAAATTATAACACTTATTGACAAAAATGTTATTTCTTCAAAAATAGCAAAAACTGTTTTTGAAATGAAATTTACTGATAATAGAACTCCTTCTCAAATAGTTGAAGAGGAAAAAATGGCTCAAGTAGTTGATTCTTCTGCTATTGAATCTTTAGTTGAAGAAGTTTTAGCAAATAATCCAAAATTAATTGAGGACTATAAAAATTCTGACGAAGGAAGAAAACCTAGAGTATTAAAAGGACTTGTAGGACAAGCTATGAAACTTTCTAAAGGAAAAGCAAATCCTCAAATGGTAACAGATTTAATTGTAGCAAAATTATCTTAATTTATGAATGTCTGGATTTTTCCAGACATTTTATTAAATCTTAAAATGTTTAAGGAGAATTATATGAAACTATGCATTGTATTTACTCTGTGCAAAGTTAATTTTAATTAGATTTTGTACAGAGTTCTAATAATTAACTTTGCACTTTTTTTATAAAAAATTATAAAAAGGAGTAAAGTTAATATGAAAAATTTAAAAAATTTTTATTTATTTATTATTGGACAATTTGTATCTCAATTTGGAAGTAAAATGACTAGTTATGGAGTTACTCTTTGGATTTATAAAAATACTCAATCTGTTTTTTATACATCATTAGTCACTCTTTGTTATTTAGTTCCTGAGATTTTACTTAATTTTATAGCGGGTACTTTAAGTGATAAATGGGAGAAAAAAACTATTCTTAAAATTACTGATACTATTTCAGGATTACTTTCTTTTATCATATTATTTCTTCTACTTTTAGAAAAGTTAAAGTTTCAATATCTCTTCATTATAAATATTATATTTGGAATTGCTGATGCTTTTCAGAATCCAACTTCTGAAGTGGTAATATCTTTAATTGTTTCAAAGGAAGATTATATAAAAACAAATGGTATTCGTTCTTTTTTTAAAGCTTTTTTAGATATATTTGTTCCTATTTTTTCAGTTTTTATATACTCATTTTGGGGGCTTAAATATATTATATTTATAGATTTATTAACTTTTATTTTTTGCTATGTAACCCTTGTATTCTATGTTAATATCCCAAAAATAAATCACACTCAATCTGAAACTACATTTTTTAAAAAGTTTATTTTTGGAATAAATTATATTATCTTAAATAAAGAAATTTTATATATAATTTTATTTATGGGATTTATTAACTTAATTTATGGAATATACTCAACTGCTTTATCTCCTATGATTTTATTAAAAACTCAAAATAATGATTTTCAACTTGGAATTGTGTCTAGTATGATTGGAATTGCTGGGATTATAGGAAGTATGCTTTTAAAATTTTTCCCACAAACTAAAAATTATTGTACACTTATTACAAATATTATGATTTTTTCCTTTGGGATTTGTAATTTTTCTTTAGGGTTTGGAAAAAATTATATAATTTGGAGTTTAGGGGTATTTTTAGGAAATATTTTAGTACCTTTATTATTAGCAAATGTTGATTATATTATGAGGGTAAAAATTCCCCTTGATTTACAAGGTAGAGTTTATGCTGCAAGAAATACTATTCAATTTATTTTTTTGCCAATAGGAATTTTTTTATCTGGTTTTATAAATGATTTTATAATTTTACCAGTTTTAAATTCAAATTATTATCTTTTAAATAAATTCTATTTTTTAGGAAATAATATTAGAGAAATTTCTATCTCTCTTCTTTATGTTACTATTGGCTTTATTGGTGTTATTGGTTGCTTATTCTTTAGAAAAAATAAAAATTTTAAAAAATTAAATAATTTTAATATTTAATTTAGAAGGAGAAAATATGATAAAAAATATTATATTTGATTTAGGAAATGTTTTAGTTTCCTTTCATCCAGAAAAATTTGTAAATGAAAATGTTCCAGAAATTTATAGAGAAAAATTTTTTCAAGTGGTTTTTGGAAGACAAGAGTGGAAAGATTTAGACAGAGGAACTTTAGAATATGATAAAGCCATAGAGATTTTTTCTAAAGAACTTCCAGAGTGTAGAGAAATCATAAAAAAAATGTTTGATACAAAAGTTATTGATTGTTTAGCTCCTATAACTTTCAATGCTGAGTTATTAAAAAAATTAAAAGAAAACTATAAACTTTATATAATATCAAATTTTCATTATCCAGCTTTTGATAATATTAATGAATTATGGGATTTCTTTAAATTATTTGATGGTAAAGTTATATCAGGACATTGTAAGCTTTTAAAACCTGAATATGAAATATATAATCTTCTTTTAGATACTTATAATTTGAAAGCTGAAGAATCTCTTTTTATAGATGATACAAAAGAAAATATTGAAGCTGCTAATGACTTAGGGATTGATACTATTCATTTAACTTCTCCTAATCTTTTAAAAGAAAAATTAATAGAAAAAGGAATTATATTATAATACATCATTTCATAATTATATCAACTGTATAAGAGGAAATTTTAAATTTGATTTAAACTTCTCTTCTCATACTTTTGGCAAAAAATTAGTTGCTGAAAATCTAAATTTTTTGGGAAGTAGAGATAATAATCTATATTTCCTTCAAAGAATCTAATATATTTAGAGGAAGAAAACAGATAAAAAAGAGAGATGTTTTACAATTTATAACATCTCTCTTTCTATTTTAATATTTTTTATATATTCCCTCTTCCCTTCTTTTTGTAGCTATTTTAGATAGGTAAGTTCCCTCTACTATATTTTTATATCCTGCTTTTTCTATCTGTGATTTATGAAATCTATAAACATACATCTTTGTGAATGGTGATTTTCAAAAGCCATACAACTTGATAGATGAATAACTACATTTTCTTTAGTGATTTTTCCCTCTTTTTTTAGTATTTTTGAAACATTATTTAAGAGAATATTAACTCCCTTTCCACTACAACCTCCACATTGAAAAGTTAAAAACCTAATTTCTTTATCTAATGGATAATCTTTAAAAAGGTGTTCTCTATTGAAAAAAGATTGCATACAATGAAATCCACTACATCTTCTTTTAGAAATTTCACATTGAATAACAATAATTAGTTTTGTTTCTTCCATATTATCACCTTTTTTAATTATTTTTATACATTATATCATATTTTTAAATTTTTTCTTATAAAAAAGGACTAGACTTTTATATCTAATCCTTTTTATATTTATTATTTATGACTTTTAGGAATTAATTATTTATCTAATATAATAACTTTTCCATCTTTTACAAATATTTCTCCATCAAATACCACAGTAGTATTATATAATACCATATCAATATGTACTTGAGAATCTACTTTTTGATCATAATATAGTCCATTTCCTAAGGCAAAATGTATTGTCCCTCTTGCTTTTTTCTCTTCTTCAAAATCTCCATTAAATAAAGATGTTGGATTTAATCCTATTCCTATTTCTGCTATATTATCACTATTTTCTACTTCGGCAAATAATTTTCTT
Organism: Fusobacterium sp. FSA-380-WT-3A; assembly: GCF_012843705.1. Lineage (NCBI taxonomy): Bacteria > Fusobacteriati > Fusobacteriota > Fusobacteriia > Fusobacteriales > Fusobacteriaceae > Fusobacterium > Fusobacterium sp. FSA-380-WT-3A. The sequence goes on from NZ_JABAFQ010000005.1 coordinate 43,601, forward strand.
AACTCTGTACAAATTTTTGGGTCTCCATCTAAAACATCTGTTACTCTTCCATTTGTTATTTGTAATTTTATTGGTTTTGTTGGTAATCCATAATAACACATTGGACCATCTATTACCATTGTTCCATTCATTGTTCCTTCAACAGGCCCTAATGAAACTTCTCCATCAGAAAATGCCATGCTTTCTCCAGGATTTCTTGCAATTCCACACTCTATAATTGGCATCATATCTATCATTTCAAAAGTTAAATCTGTTCCAGCTGGTGATGTTACTCTTGCATGTTTTTTATGCCACCATAATTTTTGTAATTCTACTCCATCAGCATAAACTTTTTCATAATCAGCTAAGGCTCCACCATGAATATAGTTATTTATATCTCTTAATACCATACAACATTCTCTTATTTTTTTCTCTCTTAAAAGAGCTTTCATTTTTATACTGTAAGCTGGTGCCCCAGAAGTTCTTGTCATAGGAATAAATACATCACATCCTTCCATTGCACATTCTAAAGCTTTTGGTACTGTTGTTCCATCTTCTTTTGTTCTTGCTGGCATCATTGCTATAGTATAATCTTTCCCATATTTTTTTGCTGCTGCTGCAAAAGCTTCTGCCATTCTCATATCACTTTCACTATCAATTGCAATTAAAACTTCTTCATGTTTTTTTACTCCTAATAAATCTCCTATGATTTTGTCTGCAATTCCCATTGCTTGAATTATTTTACTATCCATTTTTTCCTCCTAAAATTTTATACTTGTATTTTATGCTAAGTTTATTATTTGACCTAATGCTACTAATAATGCTGCTCCAACTGTCCAAAATACATAAATCTTTATTATGAATTTGAACCAATGAGTAAAAGATAATCCTGCAACTGATAAAGCTGCTAATAAAGTTCCATTTGTTGGATAAATATAATTTGTCATTCCATCTCCTAATTGAGAAGCTAAACAAACAACTTGTCTTGTTATTCCACCCATATCTGCTAAAGGTGTAACTATTGGCATTGTAATAACTGCTTGTCCACTTCCTGATGGAATAAAGAAATTAATTATACATTGTAAAATATATAATATCATTGAAGTTACTGCTGCATTTGAACCTTTTACAAATCTAGATAAGAAATGAATTACTGTATCTATAATTCTTGCATCTTCCATTATAACTAATACTGATCTTGCAAAGAAAATTATTAATATAGCTACTAAAACTTCTCTTATTCCATCTGTCATTAAATAACAAATATCATTTAATGAACGACCTGCTACAAATCCTGTTAAAAGAGTCATTGCAAAGAAACATCCTCCAAGTTGAGCAAAACCAAAATTTAATTTCATGCAACCATATACCATAAAAATAAATATTCCTAAAAATGTAAGTCCAGCTAGTTTTTCTCTTGTAGTTAAAATTTTCTCTTCTTTATTATCTTCTGTTTCTAAGAAACGTTTTCTATTAATTTCTTCTATATCAAGGGAAGCACTTTTTGTTGGATCAGCTTTAACTTTTTTAGCATAATTTACTAAAAAAATTAGACCTGTTACAAAGAAAAATACTAAAACTATAAATCTGTACCACATTCCTGAATACATACGAAGTTGTGCTATTTCATGAGCTATTCCTGTAAAAAATGGATTAGCTAAAGCTGCTGAAAATCCTGCAAAAGAACCTAAAAATACAATAGATACTCCTGTCATTGTATCATATCCCATTTTTAAACAAATAGGAACTATCAAAGCTACAAATACAACATCAAGTTCTCTCATTCCTGTAAATGAATGATGAGCTGCTATTGCTGCCATTATAGTACCAGCTAATAAAACAAAACTTTTATTTTCCATTTTTTTAGTTAAAGATTTAACTGCTGCATCTAATATTCCTATTCCTTTTAAAACTCCAAAAGCTCCTCCTATAAATGTTACTACTGCCATTACTCCTGATGCTTTCAAATATCCATGATAAAATGATTCAAAGAATTCTTTTATTCCTGCTGGATTTTTAGGAACTAAATGATAACTATTTGGATCAACTACTGTTTTACCTGCTTCGTTCACTATTCTATCATATTCACCTGCTGGTAAAATCCATGTTGCTATCATTGTCAAAACAACCATTAAAATCAATCCCCAAAACGGATGATTTATCCTCTTTTCCCTTTTTTTCTCTACCATTTTCATTCCTCCCTATTAAATAAACAATATTGTTTTGTATCTTTTTTATTTTTTATGAGCCCTTATAGTATCAATATACAATATATTTTTTATTTTGTCAAGCTCAAAATGTATTATTTTTATTTTTTATATTCTTATTCAAATCATTATTTTTAAAAAATAGTTCAACTTGATACTATTTTATATCAATATAATATTTTATGATTTTTAAAAGTTTTTATTTTTCTTAGCAAAAATATTATAGACATGATATAATAAAACTAAAAAGTATCAAAAATAGTTTCAATATGATAATGGAAGGAAGGAATTATGTCTTATAAAAAAATTCAAGAAATTATACAAAATAGAGAAAGAATGACCAACAAACAAAAAGAATTATGGGATTATATTATTACAAATGCTTCTGATATATCAATTTTATCAGCTAGTCAATTAGCTAAAAATGCTTCTGTTGGAAAAGCTACGTTTTTTAGATTTTTAAAAGATATTGGTTATGAAAGTTATTTAGAATTTAGACAAGACATTCATAACTATGTTAATGCAAATATTAACTCAAACTATTGGCAAACTCATGCTTTAATAAAAAAAGCAGAAGATGATAAAGAAAATTTTTTATATAATTCTATCCAAGAAGCCACAGAATTACTTGGAAATTTAATGACTGTTGGTTTAAATGAATCATTTAATAAAGCTATTGATTTAATTCAAAATTCTGAAGAAATAGCCATTTTAGGTTGTAGAACTTCTAAACAAGTCGCTAGATATTTTGAAAATCTTCTAATTCCTCTTGGAAAAAAGATAAATCAAATAAGTACAGATGAGCATCTAATTTTTGATAAAATTTCTACTATGTCTCCTAATGGAGTATTATTTTTAATTGCAGGTTGGCCATATTCAACAGCTATTGTTCAAGCTGGAGAATTAGCTAATAAATTAGGTATTCCAATCATCTTTTTAGCAAATAGTATCTCTTGTTCTATATCTTCATTTGCTGATGTTATATTATTAATTCCTAAATTAGATAATCGTTATACTGTAATTCCATTTGTTGCTGTTTTAGAAGCAATTACAAATGATTTATTTTCAAAAAATCATGAAATAGTTTCTATTAATTTAAAGAAAATTGATAGAACTCTTAATAAATATAAACAATTCACTTGGTAAAATAAAAATAGGAAGATTCTTTCTAATCTTCCTATTTTCTATTTAAAAATTCATTCATAAAATTTGAACCTAAAATTAATGTTCCACCTATAATTTCTGGAATACCTAAAGGTTCTTTTAGGAGAAAACCAGAAATTATAACAGCAAAAACAGGGTCAATATAACTTAAGACTGCCACAGTTTGAGCTTTTAATCTTTGAAGCGATGAAAAATATAAAAGATAAGCTATACCTGTATGAATAACTCCTAAAATTAATATATAAGGAATTGAACTTCCAGAAACTTTTAAAATTTTATTTTCCTCTACTATTAATACATAAGGTAAAAGAGTAATAGCTGCTACGAATAATTGAACTATTGTTATTTCTATTCCTTTTATACTTTTTAAAAATTTATTACTCAAAACTACACTAGCATAGAAACCAGCTGCTAAAAGTCCATACATTATTCCAATAAAATCTCTTTTATCATTAATTCCATCTATTCCTACTATAAATCCCATTCCAATTAGTGCCATAAATATACATATAACTTTAAAAAAATTTAACTTTTCTTTTAAAATTATAGGAGAAAAAATAGTTACAAAAACAGGTGCAAAGTAATAACTAAGTGTAGCATTAGAAATAGTTGTGTATCTATATCCTTGAAATAAGAATATCCAATTTAATCCCACAGCAAATCCTGAAAAAAATAAAATTTTAAAGTTATTTTTTATAGAAATTCTAGAAATTTTTTCTTTTGTAAAAAAAATAAATAGTAATAATACAATTCCACCTATAAATCCTCTAGTTAAAGCTATTTCACTTGATGAAAGCTCTATATTTTTTACAAATATCCCAATAGTTCCAAAAATTAGCATAGCAAGTATATTTTTTAATTTATCTTTTTCCATTGTATCACCTTCTATTGTTTTATTTGTTTTGATTATACTACAATTTTTTTTATAATTCTATAAAAAAATGAGGGTAGTCTCCCATCTACCCTCTCTATGTAAATCCCATTAATTTTTATGCTAATATATTTCTTTTTCCAACTGACATCATTAATTTTATTCTGTTTATTTGATTTACTTCAGAATAAGCAGGGTCATAATCTATTGAAACTATATTTGATTGAGAATATTCTTCCTTCAATCTTTTTATCATTCCTTTTCCTGTAATATGATTTGGTAAACATCCAAATGGTTGTACACAAACTATATTAGGAACTCCATGTTCAATAAGTTCTATCATTTCTCCCATTAAGAACCAACCTTCCCCTGATTGATGTCCTATAGAAATATGTTTTGAAGTTTTGTCAGCAATATGACCTATAAAGTCTTCTTGTTTGAATCTTTCGCATCTACTTAAAGCTCTGTTAACAAATCCTGTATAGAAACCTGTAACTTTTAAAGCAGCCTTAGCTCTCATACTAGCTAATTTTCCTTTAAATCTTTCTTTCAAGAAGTGTTCACTGTAAATACAATAATTTACAAAACTCATCAAGCTTGAAGTACGAGCTTCTCCACCTTCTGATTCTATAAAATCTACCAAATAATTATTTGCAAATGGACTAAATTTTACAAGAATTTCTCCCACTACTCCAACTCTAATTTTTTGTTCGCCCGTTATTTTTATAGATGAGAAATCATCTACAATATTATTTAAGTTGTTTCTAAATTGTAAAAGTTTTCCATTTTTTATATTTGGCCTTACTGCATCATACCATCTATCAAATACCTTTTGAGTAATTCCATGTATTGTTTCATAAGGTCTTACATGATATAGAAGTTTCATTAGGATATCCCCATAAGAAACAGCCATTAAAGTTTTATGAATTAACTTTGGTGTAAGTTTAAATCCTTCTTGTTTCTCATATCCCATAGTATTTAATGATAAAACTGGTACATTTGCAAATCCACTATCTCTTAAGGCTTTTTTCAAGAATCCTATATAATTTGTTGCCCGACAACTTCCCCCAGTTTGTGAAATCATAACAGCAGTTTTATTTACATTATATTTTCCCGATTTCAATGCTGATATTAATTCACCTATTACCAATATTGATGGATAGCAAGCATCGTTATTTACATACTGCAATCCTGTATTTAAAGCTTCTTTTGTTTCTTCTAATATTTCTAAATTATATCCCTCAGCTTTAAATGCATCTTTTATAAGTCCAAAATGTATTGGTGACATTTGTGGAGCTAGAATTGTATATTCCTCTTTCATTTTTTTAGTAAAATGATTTTTTCTATATTCAATTCTATTTTTTACTATTTTCTTTAAAGCTCTCTTTTTATCCTCTAAAGCTGCTAGTAAACTTCTAATTCTAATTCTTACAGCTCCCATATTACTTACTTCATCTATTTTTAAAATAGTATGAACTTTTCCATAGTTAGATAAAATCTCTTCTACTTGGTCTGTAGTAACTGCATCTAATCCACAACTAAAACTATTTAATTCTACTAACTCTAAATTTGGATGTTTTCCTACAAAAGTTGCTGCTCTATAAAGTCTTGAATGATAAGTCCATTGGTCTATAACTCTTAATCCTTCATCTAAATCTGTAAGACTGGCTACTGCATCTCCTGTAAGTACAGGGATTCCAAAAGAACTAATTATATTTGGAATTCCATGATGTATCTCTTTATCATTATGGTATGGTCTTCCACAAATAACAATTCCTGTTTTTCCTGTTCTTTCCAAATAATCCATTATCTCTTTAGCTTTGTTTTGTAAATCTCTTCTAAAATTATATCTTTCTTCCCAAGCATCATTTACAGCTAATTCAACTTCCTTTTTAGTAACTCCAAATTTTTGGAATTCTTCAAAAACAGTTTTTGCAAGAACTTCTTTACTTTCCATTGAGAAAAACGGTATCATCATATCTATATGTTTTTCTTTTATAATATCTAAGTTATTTTTTATAACTTCTGGATAAGATATTACTATTGGACAATTAAATTGATTTTGTGCTTTTTTATACTCTTTTTCTTCAAAGATTACACATGGATAAAATATTGTTTTTATACCTTTTTCAACTAAGTTTATAATATGTCCATGAACCATTTTTGCTGGATAACAAATAGAATCTGATGATATAGTATCCATCCCTTTTTCATATATTTTTTTATTTGAATCATCAGAAATTATTACTCTAAATCCTAGTTTAGTAAGTAGAGTAAACCAGAATGGATAAGAATCATAAATATTTAATACTCTAGGAATTCCTATTTCTCCTCTAATAGCTTTAGATGGTTCTAAAGGTTTATAATTAAATATTCTATTGTATTTATACTCAAACATATTAGGAACTTCTTCTTTTTTATTATTTCCTAAAGGTTTTTCACATCTATTACCTGATATAAATCTCTCTCCACTTTTAAATTTATGAATAGTTAAAAGACAATTGTTTCCACAAATTCCACATCTTGTTAAATTTGTTTGTGTAGTAAATCCATTTATATCTTGTAATGATAATAGTGATGATTTTTCTAATTTATGTTCTGCTGCATACTCTTTAGAAATAATAGCTGCTCCAAAAGCTCCCATAAGCCCTGCTATATTTGGTCTTACTGCTTCTCTTTCAGATATTAATTCAAAAGCTCTCAATACACAGTTATTTAAGAAAGTTCCTCCTTGAACAACTATTTTATTTCCAAGTTCCTCTTTATTTTTCATTTTTATTACTTTAAATAAAGTATTTTTTACTACAGAATATGATAGTCCTGCTGATATATCTCCAACATCTGCTCCATCTTTTTGAGCTTGTTTAACTTTTGAGTTCATAAATACTGTACATCTAGTTCCTAAATCTGAAGGAGCTTTAGCATTCATTCCCAACTCAGCAAACTCTTGAATTGAAAGTCCTAAACTTCCAGCAAAGGTTTCTAAGAAAGAACCACAACCAGAAGAACAAGCTTCGTTTAAAAGTATAGAAGTTATAACTCCATCTTTTATTTTTAAACATTTCATATCTTGACCACCAATATCAAGTATAAAATCTACATCTGGTGAGAAAAATTTAGCTCCTTTATAGTGAGCCATAGTTTCTACTACACCAACATCTACTTTTAAAGCTGCTTTTATTAAATTTTCTCCATATCCTGTAACACAAGAACTTTTTATTACTATTTTATCTGACATTTTAGAATATAGATTTCTTAAATTTTCTAAAACATTATCTAATGGATTTCCTTTATTATGAGAGTAATGTGAGTATAAAATCTCATTGTTTTCAGATACAAGGACTAGTTTTATTGTAGTAGAACCTGCATCGATACCTAAATAAGCATTTCCCTCATAAGTTTCTAAATCTCTTTTTTCTATTTTTTCTTTTTCATGTCTATCAAAGAATTCTTTTTTATCTTCTTCTGAAGAAAATAAAGGTTGCAAACTCATTGTTTCAGGAAGTCCTTTATTATCTAAAATAGAAACTTTTTCTTTTAACTCTTTAAAAGTGAACTCTTTTTTATTTTCTCTAGATAAAATACAAGCTCCTTGAGCAACAAAAAGCTGAGAATTTTCAGGGAAAATAATATCTTCGTCAGAAAGTTTTAAAGTTTCTATAAATCTTTTTCTCAATTCACTCAAAAAGAAAAGAGGTCCTCCAAGGAAAGCTACTTTACCAGTAATCTTTTTACCACAAGCTAAACCAGTTATAGTTTGGTTTACAACAGCTTGAAATACAGAAACTGCAATATTTTCCTTTCTTACCCCTTCATTTACTAATGGTTGTATATCTGTTTTTGCAAAAACTCCACATCTTGAAGCAATTGGATAAATTGTGTCATAATTTTTAGCAAGCTCATTAAGACCTGATGCATCAGTATCTAATAATGAAGCTATTTGGTCTACAAAAGCCCCTGTTCCTCCAGCACAACTTCCATTCATTCTTTGCTCCATATCATTTTTTAGATATGTTATTTTTGCATCTTCTCCACCTAATTCTATTGCTACATCTGTTTCTGGAATTACTGTTTCAATAGCTTTTATACAAGCGATAACCTCTTGAACGAAATCTACATCAATCCACTTAGCTACTCCCATTCCTCCAGAACCAGTAATGTTTATCTTAAAAGAAATATCAGTTCCAAACTTTTTTTCTATGCAAGCAAAAAAATCCTCAAAAAGTTCTTTCGAAGTCTCTCTTACATTAGAAAAATGTCTTTGGTAAACTGAGTAAATCACGTTGTTGTCTTCATCAAGGCAGACAATCTTTACAGTTGTTGAACCTACATCAGTTCCTAAAAATAATTTTTTCATGACAGTTTCTCCTTGTATAAAATTTTATTCAATTGTATTTTAGATGAATAAAATTTTATTAAATTCGGAGAATCCTATCTCTATATCGCATTAAAATAGAATAGGAAAATTCTATTTTTATTTTCTTTTCTATTATTTTTACAATTTTTTCAATTTCAAAAAATTCACCAAAAGATTTTACAAATGGTGGTAAAGTATCTCTTTCAACAAAAATTTCTAAAACTTTTATTCTTGAGATTCTCATTGAAATATAATTTGAAGATGTAGTAGTTGTATTTAATAAGACAACATTTTCTTTATGAGCTTTTGTAGCTACATTAGTAGGTTTTAAGTTTAAATTAAAATAAAAACTACGAGCTAAAACTACAGTTATAAAAACAGCTATAAAAAATATTAAATAACTTGCTTTTTTCTTATCAACTTCTACCATTTTACACCTCCTTATTATTTTCCAATTTTTTTGATTATACTACAAATTTCAAAAAAAATCAAAAAATTTTTTTTAAATGTAAAAAAATTTTTTCATAATTTTATAGAAAATAATTTTTTTCAATAAAAAAGAAACTATTGTCTTTTTTTCTAACAACAGTTTCTTCTATTTAAACTATTTATTTTGTGTCTATAAATATTTTTTATTCTTGTATAGGTTTTTTAATATATCCTAAAATTATAGCTGTTACTAAAGAACCAACTACAATTGAAACTAAATACATTATAGGATTTGTTACTACTGGTATTACAAATATTCCTCCATGTGGTGCTGGTAATTGAGCTCCAAAGAACATTGATAATCCTCCAGCAATACTTGAACCTATTATACAAGCTGGAAGTACTCTAGCTGGGTCAGCTGCTGCAAATGGAATAGCTCCCTCTGTTATAAATGATGCTCCCATTACATAACAAGTTTTTCCTGCTTCTCTTTCATCTTTTGTAAACTTATTTTTAAATATTGTTGTAGCTATTGCTATTCCTAAAGGTGGAACCATTCCTCCAGCCATTACAGCTGCATGTGGATAATAATTACCTGCTGATATCATTGCAATTCCAAATGTAAAAGCTGCTTTATTTATTGGCCCTCCCATATCAACAGCCATCATTCCTGCTACAATTATTCCTAATAAAATTAAGTTTCCTGTTCCAAGTCCATTTAAGAAAGATGTCATTCCTGTATTTAAAGCAACTACTGGAGAAAGAATTACTTTATACATTAAAGCTCCTGTGATAAAAATTCCAAATACTGGATAAAGAAGAACTGGTTTTAATCCCTCTAAACCTTGTGGTAGTTTTTCAAATACTTTCTTTAAAAATACTATTGAATATCCACCTAAAAATCCACCTATTAATGCTCCTAAAAATCCTGCTCCATTATTTGCTGAAATAAGTCCTGCTACCATTGCTGGAGCAAATCCTGGTCTATCAGCTATACTCATTCCAATAAATCCAGCCATAACAGGAACCATTAAGAAGAAAGCATTTCCTCCACCAATATCACTTAATAATTTTGCTAATGGATTAAATGATGGGTCACTTGGGTCTACTGCTTTTATTCCAAACATAAATGATAATGCTATAAGAATTCCTCCACCTACAACAAATGGTAACATATTAGAAACTCCAGACATTAAATGTTTATAAAAACCTTTTTTCTCTTTTTTACCATTTATATTATCTCCTGTATTTTCTGCTTTGTATATTGGAGATTTTTTATCTACAGCATTTTTTATTAATTTTTCTGGACTTTTTATTCCTTCAATAACAGGAACAATTTCCACATGTTTTCCATCAAATCTTGTCATTTCAACATTTTTATCAGCTGCTACTATTATTCCTTTAGCATTTTTTATTTCTTCTTCTGTTAATTGATTTTTTACTCCTGTAGAACCATTAGTCTCCACTTTGATTTTTATTCCCATTTCTGTAGCTTTTTTCATCAGTGAATCTGCTGCCATATATGTATGGGCTATTCCTGTAGGACATGCTGTAACAGCTAAAACCTCTGGAAGTTCATTTGTAATTTCAATTTTTTCTTCAACTTTTTCCTCTGTTTCTTTTAATAATATCTCTAAAACTTCATCTTCTGTCTTTGCATCTAATAAAGCTTCTCTTATATCATCATTTAATAATAAAGTTGTCAGTTTTGATAATACTTCTATATGAGAATCTGCTGCATTACTTGGGGCTGCTATCATAAAAAATAATTTAGAAGGTTCTCCATCTAAAGATTGATAATCTACACCTTCTGAAGACCTACCAAAAGCTATACTTGGTATTTTTACTGCTTTTGTTTTGGCATGTGGAATTGCTATTCCCTCTTCTAATCCTGTAGAACTTTGAGCTTCTCTTTTTAAAATTTCTTTTTTATACTCTTCTCTATCATTTAACCTTCCATTACTCATAAGCATATCAATCATTTCATCAATGACTTCTTCTTTTGATTTTGCTTTAAGATTTAAGTTAATACAATTTTTAATAAGCATGTCCTTTAACATTTTTTACCTCCTGTATTTTATAGTTTTTTTATTTGAATTTCTTTTAATAACTTTTCCATATTTTCAAAAGTAGTTAATCCTTCTGAAAAAGCTGTAGAACTTCCAGAAGATATTCCATATTTATATGCCTCTTCTATTTCTTCCCCTTTAACTACTCCATATAATATTCCAGCTACCATTGAATCTCCAGCTCCTACTGAACTTATTAATTTTCCTTTTGGTACATTTCCTCTATAAATTCCATTTTTAGTTATTAATATAGAACCATTTTTTCCTAAAGAGATTAATACATTTTCACTACCTAATTCCATCAATTTTTTTCCTGCTTCTATTATCTCATCATCTGTAGAATATCTTTCTCCAAAAAATTCTTCTAATTCATGATTATTAGGTTTTACTAAAAATACCCCCTCTTTTAAAACATCTCTTAAGGAGTCTCCTCTTGTATCAACAAACACTTTTACTCCATTTGGTAATTGTTTTATTATTTCTACATATACATTTCTTGGCAAAGATTTTGGAATACTTCCTGATAAAACTAATATATCCTCCGATTTTATATTTTTTATTTTTTCTAAAAATATTTTATATTCTTCTTTTAAAATATCAGGGGCTTTTCCTGATATTTCGCTTTCTTTTTCATTAGTTTTCATCTTTATATTTATTCTAGTATCTTCTTTTATTTGTACTAAATCCTGTTGAATTCCATATTCTTCAATATTTTTTCTTATATACTCTCCTGTAAATCCTCCAACAAAACCTAAAGTTACACTTTCTACATCAAAATTTTTTAAAACTTTTGATACATTAATTCCCTTTCCTCCTGGAAGAGTATAGGCATCTTTTAGAGAATTTAATTCTCCCTCTATAAACTTATCCATAGATAGATAATAATCAACAGCTGGATTTAAAGTTACTGTATATATCATATTTTTTCTCCTTTTGATTGTTTTTGATTGATTTATTTATTTTCTAATTCTTCAGGAATATTTGTATCTGATATTAATATTCCATCATTTAATTTTGCAAAATTTATAAAAGTTTTATTAAAAAATTTTGTATGGTCACATAAGAAGAAAACTTTTTTTCCACGTTTAACTGCTTCTGATTTTACTATTACTTCTTCTGGGTCTGGAGTAGAATATCCATCTTTATCAACTCCATTGGTTCCTAAAAAAGATATATCAAAATTAAAGTTTTTTAACATTAGTAAAGCTGTAACTCCAACAATAGCTCCTGTTTTTTCCTTTAATTTTCCACCTAAAATATATACTTCTATATTTTTTAATTTTAATAAATCATTTACATAATGATATCCATTTGTAACAACTTTTAAATCTCTAAACTTAGAAAGATATTTTATCATAGCCCCTGTCGTGCTTCCTGCATCTAAATATATTGTCTGTCCATCTTCTATATATTCTACGGCTTTCTTTGCTATTATCTCTTTCTCTTCTATATTTATTAATTTTTTATAATCTATATCCTCTTCTTTTGTATCTACTAAAACAGCTCCACCATGAACCCTTTTTATTTTTTTCTTAGCTTCTAAAAAATTTAAATCTCTTCTTGCTGTTGCTTCAGAAATCTTTAATTCTTCCACTATTTCATTAAGTCTTATATTTTTTTTCTGTTTTATTAGTTCTAAAATAAGATTATATCTCTCTACGCTTAACATATTTTTCTCCTTTTTTTCTATAATATCATATCTTTTTTAAAAAATCAATCTTTTTCTTTAAAATTCAATCAAATTCTTTCAGAAATTAAAATAAAAAAAAGCTACATTCTAAATTTATAAAATAAAAATTTTTGAATGTAGCTACAAAATTATATTTTTTTAGAATCTGATATTTTTAGCAATAGTTCCATATGAAAGCTCTTTTGCTGGTGTAATTGTTGTTACAGAGTCAATATTTACTAACATATAAGTTTCTGGTCTAGTTTCTACTAATAAAAAATTATCTTTTTTTTCTATTATTTTTATTCCATAATATTTTTTTGCTCCTGTAACTATATCATACTTTTCAGAATTTAATTTTTTTAGTAAATCCATCATAATCTATCACTTCCTTTTAGTAATTTCTCTATATTTTAATTTTATATTATTTTTATTTTTTGTCAAGTTTTTAATTAATTTATTCTAAATTATGCTATAATACATGTAAAAATAAATTAGGAGGAAATATTATGCCATTAACATCAAAAGAATTATTAAAAGAATCTCAAATGCGTCGCACTTACAGAAAATTTTTACCTGAAAAAGTTGATTTAGAAGTTATAAAAGATTGTATTCTTACAGCTGGTACTGCTCCAAATGGTGCTAATAAACAACCTTGGCATTTTTCTATTATCACAAATGAAGAATTGAAAAAGAAAATAAGAGAAAAAGCTGAAGAGATTGAAAAAGATTTTTATGAGAATAAAATTTCAAAAGAGTGGAAAAATGATTTAGAAAAATTAACTTTATCCTATGAAAAACCTTTTTTAACAGAAGCTCCTTGTCTTATTGGAATTTTTAAAGAAAATTATCTAAAACTTCCTGATGGAACAATTGATAAAAACTATTATCCTAATGAATCGATAGGAATAGCTATAGGATTTTTGATAAATGCTCTTAGAAATGCTGGTTATACTTCTCTTACTTACACTCCATCTCCAATGCTTTTCTTAAAAGAAATCCTTAATCGCCCAGAGGGTGAGCAACCTGTAATGATATTAGTAGTAGGAAAACCTGATACAACTTATGAATTACCAAAAATAACAAAAAAATCTTTTGAAGAAATTGCTGATATTATAGATTAAATTTTAATTATAAAAAAGCTACTGTAGTTTTATTTACAGTAGCTTTTTATTTTATTCCATATTAATTTGATATTTTTTTATTTTTTCTTCAACTTCCTCTCTATTGATTATATCAATATTCATAGGTTGTTCATTAAAGAAAATTTCAATAGGTTGTTCACCTTTAAATTTACAGTATCTTGAAAATAAATCCTTTGCAAATTGAATTTCTTCAGAATTTAAATCTCCATATCCTATTATATAAGGTCCCCCTACTCCTTTTCCTCTTATAAAAAAGCTTCCAAAAGTTTTATAATTTACTATTATATCATTATCCTCTTTTGTTCTACCTACAAAAAGATATTTCTTTTCTCCCAATCTAAAAAATCTTCCTGTTTTTAAAATATGAAAAATACTTGAATACTCTTCATATAATAATCCATCTTCTTCTATTAATTTTAATCTTTTAGAATATCCAGGGTCTGTAAGTAAACATCCACCACCTGGCATAGGATAATCTTTTACTCCTAATTCTTCAGCCAATCTCATTTGTGGTTTTCTACTTCTACCTTCTATATCCAATAATTTTTCCCTATCAATTAATCCCTCTCTTTCAGGTTTACTCATTGGTAATTTTTTTGCTGAAAGAGGTCTAACAATTAAATCAGATATATTTGATAAAGCTTTTACTTTTTCTAATGCTTGTGAGTTTTGTGACATTGGTCTTTGTCCTAAAACTTCTCCAGAAATTATAAATTGTGCGTCATATTTCTCTAAAAGTTCTCCAGCCACTTTAAACATTAAAGCATGACAATCTATACAAGGGTTCATATTTTTCCCTCTTCCATATACAGGGTCTCTCATAATATCCATATGCTCTTTACTAAAATTTACATATTCTAATTTTACTCCTAATTGTTTTGCCATAGCTTCAGCCTTTTCATTTTTACCACCAAAAAAATGTGATACAAAATTTAAAGCTATTACTTCTATCCCTTGATTTGCTACTACTTTTATAGCTAAAGCACTATCTAATCCACCTGAAAATAGTGCCAATGCTCTCACTTTTTTATTTTCCAATGTTATTTTCCAGCCTCTCTAAAAAATTTTTCTGTATTTCTTTGTCCCTCAAATAAAACTCTTTGATTTTTTGGAACTGATACATAAACACATTTACTAATCTCTACTAGACTAGCTTCTTTCATGCTCATTGCCCCACTTAAAAAGTCTATAACTCTTTGAGCAGTTTCACTATCTAACTCCTCTAAATTTAATGTTACTATTTTATTTTCTTTAATATATCTAGCTATTTTTTTACTATCTTCAAAACCTTTTATTCTAGAAACTACATTTTGATAAGAAGTTACATCAACATAGTTTTCTATTCTTCTTTCTTTTCTTTCTTCTACTTTCTCTACCTTTTCTACTTTATAAGTTTCTTTTTCGTTTTCCTCTCTTAAGAAATTTTGATATGGTTCATCTACAACAGATTTTTTAGTTTCTGCTTCAACTTTAGGCTCTTTTATTTCCTCTATTTCAATTTCTGTGTCCTCTTCCATTTGGTTAAGATTTATTTTTTCATCTTTTTCTACTTGTTCATCCTCTTCTAAATCTATTCCAAATCCAAAAAGATTATTAAGTAGTCCTTTATTTTTTTTCATTTTTCCTCCTTATTCATACAACTTACTTCCAATTCTTATTATAGTTGCTCCCTCTTCTAAAGCAATCTTATAATCTCCACTCATACCCATAGAAAGTTCTTTCAAATTGTTATTAAATTTTTCATTAACTTCATCTCTAATTTCTCTTAATTTTCTAAAACTTCCTCTTATTAGATTTTCATCTTCTGTATTAGGAGCCATTGTCATAAGTCCACATATATTTATATTTTTTAATTTTATTAATTCATCCATATCTTTATAAAATTCTTCTAGCTGATATCCCTCTTTAGAATCTTCCCCTGAAAGATTTATTTCGATTAAAACATCTATTTTTCTTCCTAGTTTTTCAGCTCTTTTATCAATCTCTTCTGCTAAAGATAATTTATTTATTGAGTGAATCATATCTATAAAATCAACTATATATTTGACTTTATTTTTTTGTAAATTTCCTATAAAATTCCATTTTATTTTACTTTTTTCTTCTCCAAGTATTTCTAATTTTTCTTCTAATACTTGTACTCTATTTTCTCCAAAAGAAAAAACTCCATTTTCCATAAGTTCTAACATTTTCTCTCTTGTTACAACAGGATATTTTGTTACTGCTACAAGCTTCACTCTTTCAGGATAGATAGAATATTTTTTTATATCCTCTAATACCTCTTGAACATTTTTTGTTACTGAACTCATATTTGTCACCTCTTATACAAATTCCTCAAAAACTTCATTAGCTAAAAAAAGACCTTTTTCTGTTAAAATATACCTAATTTCTCCATTAGATTCTATTTTTTTTAAATATCCATCTTTTAATAGTTTATCATATATTTTATAAAATTTTTTGTCACTACTTTCTAAAATTCCCTCTTTTAAAAGCCTTAATCCCACCAAATGTCTATACTCTTCTTTTTGTTCCTCTGATACTTTCTCTATATCTTCTCTTGGTAATATCCCTTTTTTTATCATCTCATAATACTCTTTAAAATTAGAAAAATTTTTATATCTTATATCTTCAAAATATCCAGAAGCTCCTAATCCAACACCTATATATTCTTGATTTTTCCAATATTTAGTATTATGTCTAGCCTCTTTTCCCTCTCTACAAAAATTAGAAATTTCATAATGGATATAACCTTGCTTCTTACTTTTTTCTATTATCATTTGATACATATCAGCTTCTAAACTATTGTCAGTTTCCTTATATTCACCTTTTAATAATTTTTCATAAAATAGCGTTCCCTCTTCCCAAATAAGTGAATATATGGAAAAATGTTCTGGATTTAATAAAAATAATTTATCTAAATCTTTTTCAACATCATCTATATTTTGTCCTGGCAATGAAAACATTAAATCTAAAGATATATTTTTAAATCCAACTTCTCTAGCCATTTTATAAGTATTTATCCCGTCATCAATGCTATGAATTCTACCTAATTTTTTTAAAAATTCTTCATTAAAAGTTTGAATTCCTATACTAAGTCTATTTATTCCAATTTTTTTTAATCCTTTTAATTTTTCTTCATCAACAGTTTTAGGATTTACCTCTAAAGTTATTTCACTATTTTCATCAAAAGATAACTCTTTTAAAATCTTTTCTATCTCTTCTATTTTTAATATAGAAGGTGTCCCTCCACCAAAATATATTGTATCATATTTTATTTTAGGATATAATTTTATTTCATTTATTAATTCATTTATATATTTTTCTCTTTCAATCTCATTACTTTGAAAAGATAAAAAATCACAATATCCACATTTTCTTATACAAAAAGGAATATGGATATATATTGCATCTATCAAAATTCTCCTCCTACTTTTTTTTATTATACCATACAATAGAATAATATTATATCATATTATTTTCAATTTGTTATTTTTTATTTCAATTATTTTAAGAAAAAAAGTTGGAAAACAAAATTTTCCAACTTTTATTTCTTATATTTTATTTAAAATTTTATAAACTATCTACAAATTTTACAAATCCCTCTTTAACAACCTCTAATTTTTCTTCAGACTTTTCTTTAGAATCTGCTTTTACATAGATATAATATTTAATTTTTGGTTCTGTTCCAGAAGGTCTTACAGTTATCTTAATATCATCCTCTAATATAAATTGTAATACATCAGATTTTGGAAGTTCTATAGTTTTTCTTTCACATTTTTCTAGATTGATTTCTACACGTTTTTCAAAATCTTTTAATGTAAGAACTTTTTTACCTAAAATTTCTGTTATTTCTCTTTCTCTTAATTGTTCCATTATATGAGCAATTTCTTTTGCTCCATCCATTCCTTTTTTAGTAACAGAAACTGTTGATTCTCCATACCATCCATATTTTTCATAGATTTTTTCTATTTCATTAGCTATAGATGTTCCTTGACTAGCATAGTAAGCTCCTATTTCAGCAAGTAAAAGTGAAGCTACAACAGCATCTTTATCTCTTACATGAGTTCCTTTTAAATATCCTATAGACTCTTCAAATCCAAATAGATAAGTTCCATCTAACACTTTATTTTTAAACTCTTCTATTTTTTCTCCAATATATTTAAATCCTGTAAGAGTTCTATAAACTTTTACTCCATAAGCTTTTCCTATCTCATCTAGTATAGGGGTAGAAACTATTGTTGAAACAACTGCTCCATTTGTAGGTAATGGTTTTGTCATTTTTAAAATATATTCCATAAATAACATTCCAATTTGGTTTCCATTTGGATAGAACCATTTTCCCTCTTTTGTTTTTACAGCTATTCCTGTTCTATCTCCATCTGGGTCATTAGCTATACATAAATCTGCTCCAACTTCATCAGCTAATTTTGTTGAAAGAGCAAATACTGTAGTATCTTCTGGATTTGCATAAGAACAAGTTGGGAACATTCCATCTGGTTGCTCTTGTTCTTTTACTACATATACACTTTCAAATCCCATTTCAGCTAATATTCTTTTTACAGGTCTTCCAGCTGTTCCATGTAATGGAGAGTATACTATTTTATAATCTTTTTTACCAGGAATATCTACATGAATA
Source organism: Fusobacterium sp. FSA-380-WT-3A (assembly GCF_012843705.1). Taxonomy (NCBI): domain Bacteria; kingdom Fusobacteriati; phylum Fusobacteriota; class Fusobacteriia; order Fusobacteriales; family Fusobacteriaceae; genus Fusobacterium; species Fusobacterium sp. FSA-380-WT-3A. The sequence goes on from NZ_JABAFQ010000005.1 coordinate 62,124, forward strand.
GCTTCTTTTTTAACTTCTTCTATAAATCTATTATCTAATTTTTCTCCAACTATTTCTAATAGTCCTTTTGCTTTAGCCTCTTCTTCTGTAACCATTTTTATCTCTGCAAAATCTTCTATTGCATTAACTGCATTGATTATTCCAGAAGCTTGAGGTTCTACTATTTGTCCTCCAATATCCCAATAAACTTTATATCCATTATATTCTTGTGGGTTATGAGAAGCTGTTACCATTATTCCAGCTTGAGCTTTTAATTCTCTAACTGCAAAAGATAATTCAGGTGTAGTTCTTAAAGATTCAAATAGATATGATTTTATTCCATTTCCTGCTAATACAAGAGCTGAGTTTACTGCATATTCATATGACCCAATTCTACAATCATAAGCAATAGCAACTCCTTTTTTCATTCCCTCTTCTCCAGTTGTTGCTATTAAATAATTTGCTAACCCTTGAGTAGCTTTTCTAACCATATATTTATTTATTCTATTGGTACCTACTCCTCTTACTCCTCTCATTCCAGCAGTTCCGAAACTTATATTAGTATAAAATCTTTCTTGTATTTCTTTTTCATTTCCTTCTAACTCTCTTAATTCTTTTTTGTCCTCTTCATCAATGTAAGGTGAGTTTAACCAAAGGTTATACCCTTTTAAAGTTTTTTCATCCATACTTGTCCCCCTTTATTGTGTTAGTTTATTTTATAATTAATTCTTCTTTTAAATATTTTATAAGTTCTTCTCTTGTTTCTTCATTTCTTAAACCAAATTCAATATTTGCTTTTAAAAGACCTATTTTATTTCCAATATCATATCTTTTTCCTTGAAAATTATGTGCTACTACTTTATTTCCATCTTTTAACATTTTTAAAATAGCATCTGTAAGTTGAATTTCTCCACCTTTTCCTGGTTTTGTTTCCTCTAAATATTTAAAAATTTTTCCATCTAATAAATATCTTCCAAGGCAAGCAAGAGTTGAAGGAGCTTCATCTATAGCTGGTTTTTCTATAAAATCTTCTACCTCCACTGTCTTATCATCTAATTTTAAAAATGGTTTTACTATTCCATATTTAGAAACATCTTTTTCAGGGACATTCTGAACTCCTAATACACTAGCCCCATATTTTTCATGAATGTCCATTAATTGTGATGTAGCTGTTTTATCATTATAGACAATATCATCTCCTAGAGCTATTACAAATGGCTCATCTCCAATAAATGGTTTTGCTTTTAAAATAGCATGCCCTAATCCTAATGGGTGATTTTGTCTAACATAATATATATTTGCTAAATTTGAAAGATGTTTTACTTTTTCTAATAAATCTTCTTTTCCTTCTTCTTTTAATGTTTCTTCTAATTCAAAAGAATAATCAAAATGGTCCTCTATAGAATTTTTATTTCTTCCTGTAATTATAACTATATCTTTAATTCCAGATTCAACTAATTCTTCTACTATATATTGTAAAGAAGGTTTATCAACTATAACTAACATTTCTTTTGGTTGAGCCTTAGTAGCTGGTAAAACTCTTGTTCCCAGTCCAGCTGCTGGTATTACTGCTTTTGTAACTTTTTTCATCCCCATCCCTCCAAAAATTTATTATTTTATTTTTGAACCTACTTTTACTGATGAATCTATTTCTACTAATTTAATTCTTTTCTTTTCTTCTGAACTTAAAAGCATTCCTTGAGAAAGTTCTCCTCTTAAAACAACAGGCTCCAAGTTTACAACTGCTAATACTTTTTTTCCAACTAACTCTTTATATTCTGGATAATATTTAGCAATTCCTGATACTATTTGTCTAATATTTTTTCCATCATTTACTTTAAATTTTAAAAGTTTATCAGAACCTTCTACTTTATCAGCTTCTAATATCTCTACAACTTTTATTTCTACTTTTGAAAATTCATCTATATTAATAGGATTTTCTATTTTTAAATCTTTATTTACAGGATTTTTTTCTTTAACTTCTTTTTCTACTTCTAATCTTGGGAATATTGGAGAAGCATTTCCTAATTTATGTCCAACTTCTAATATATTCCAAGGTTTTACATTTTCAACTAATGCTTTTTCTATATCATCAGTATATCCTAATTGATTCCATATTTTTTGTCCAGCCTCTGGCATATATGGAGCTACTAAAACTGCTACTTTATATAGAGATTCAACTAACATATTCATTACTGTAGCAAGTCTTTCTTTTTTACTTTCATCTTTTATTAACAACCATGGAGTAGTTTCATCTATATATTTATTCATTCTAGAGATAAATTTCCAAATAGTTTCTAAAGCTCTTGAAAATTCTAATCTTGACATCATATCTTCCACTTGAACTAAAGTTTCATCAAATAATTTTTGAGCTTCTAAATCTATAGCTTCATACTCTCCAGTTTTTACAATCTCTTCACCAAAATATTTTTTATACATTCCTAATGTTCTATTTAATAAGTTTCCTAAGTCGTTAGCAAGGTCTGAATTTATTCTTGTAACTATTGCTTTTGTTGAATAATCTCCATCATTTCCAAAAGAAACTTCTCTTAATAGATAATATCTAAAAGCATCTACTCCATATTTTTTTACTTCTTCTAATGGAGCTACAACATTTCCTTTAGATTTTGACATTTTTTCACCTTCAGAAGTCCACCACCCATGAGCAACTATCTTATCTGGCAATTTAACTCCTGCCGATAACAACATACAAGGCCAAATTATAGCATGGAATCTAACTATATCTTTTCCTAATAGGTGTACAACTTCTCCATTTTCCCATCTTTTTTGGAATTCTTCAGGATTATTTTCATATCCCACTGCTGTTAAATAGTTTGTTAATGCATCAAACCAAACATAAGTTATATGTCCAGGTGCAAATTCAATAGGGATTCCCCATTCAAATGTATTTCTTGAAATTGATAAATCTTGTAGCCCTTGTTTTATAAATGATATAACTTCATTTCTTCTTGAACGAGGTAAAATAAAATCTGGATGTTCATCTATATGTTTTAATAGTGCATCTTGATATTTAGACATTCTAAAGAAATAAGATTCCTCTTTAACCATTCTTAATTTTTTTCCACAGTCAGGACATTGGTCTTCTCCAACTATTTGATTTTCAGGAACGAAAGTTTCACAAGAAACGCAATATTTTCCTTCATATTCTCCCTTGTAAATATCTCCTTTTTCATAAACAGTTTGTAAAATTTTCTTTACTGCTTTTTTATGTCTTTCTTCTGTAGTTCTTATAAAATCATCATTTTTTATATTTAAAGCTTTCCACATTTCTACAAATCTAGGAGCCATTAAATCTGTCCACTCTTGAGGAGTCATTCCTTTAGCTTTAGCAGTTTCCTCTACTTTTTGTCCATGTTCATCTGTTCCTGTTAAGAAATATACATCATAACCCATTGTTCTTTTATATCTAGCCATTACATCAGCTGCAATAGTTGTATAAGCACTTCCTACATGTGGGTCTCCATTTACATAATATATCGGTGTTGTTATATAAAAGTTTTTACTTTCCATTATCTCTCCTTTATTTTTTTCTCTGCTAATTCATTTATATCATTTAATTTTTGTTCAACAATTTTTTGATATTCTTCTACAGAAATATCTTTTGATATTTCCATTGGCTCACTTATTATGCAAATTACTTTGGAAAAAGGTTTTGGAATTTGGCATTTATCCCAAGTTTTTGATAATACCCATTTTTTACTGTAAGCTGCTCCCATAAAAACCATTGGCTTTTGTGATTTTTGAGCAACATATATCATTCCATGTTTTGCTTCAAAGGCTGGTCCTTTTGGTCCATCTAAAGGAGTTCCTATTGTATAACCCTCTTTCACTGCTTTAATAAGTTGAACTAGACCTTTTACTGAATCTTTTCCAGAAGACCCTCTTATCATTTTATATCCTAATTTTTCAAGAGGAACAGAAATTAATTCTCCATCAGCTGAAGGACTAGCAAGTCCAGCTCTCTTTTTTATAAATCCCAAAGCTAATACAGTAGATACTACTTTATTATGCCATAAAGCTAATACATAATTTTTATCATCTTCTATATTTTCTTTTCCTATTATTTCTATCTTAAGAGTTAATTTTATTATCATGATAAAATAATAGACTAACATTCCATAAAATCTATACATTCTTTCACTTTCTCCTATATTTATATTTCGATTATATCATCAAAAAAAACAATTTGCAAGAATTATAGAAAACAATTTCTCAGACTTTACAAAAAAAGCTACTATCTTTCTTGAAAATAAGATAATAGCTTTTTATCTATTTAGACTAGAATAATCCTGGAATATTCATTCCACCAGTTACTCTTGACATTTCTTTTTCAGATAATTCTTCAGCTTGTCTCATAGCTTCTTTTACAGCAGAAAGAACTAAATCTTCTAACATTTCTTTATCTGATACAGCATCTTTTATAGTTTCTTCTGATATTGAAATACTAATAACTTCTTTTTGTCCGTTAGCTTTTACTACTACAGCTCCACCACCAACAGATGCTTCAACTTCTTTCTCTTTTAATTCTTCTTGTATTTTTAACATTTCTTGTTGCATAGCTTGTGCTTGTTTTATTATATCCATTTGATTTGCCCCAGCTTTAGCTGTTTTTAATTTTCTTACCACTTTTAAATCCTCCTAAGTAATTTGTCTCACACAAAATATTATACATAATTTTAAAAATTATTTCAATAGTAAATTTCTAAATTTGGAGCATAAACTATAGGTTTATAAAAAAATTCTTCTAAAAATTCATCTTTTTGTAATATTTTTTCTACACTACTATTTAATGAAAGTTTTGAGAATATATATTTAGGTAAAAATTTTCTAAATATTTCTTCTAATTTTCTACTTTCTAAACTTTCTATAACTGTATAATCTTTAAGTTCTAAATCCTTAGCCAAATCAGATATAGTTTTTTCTAATCCACCAATTTCATCTACAAGCCCAATCTCTTTCGCTTCTTCTCCTAACCATACTTTTCCTTGAGCTATTTTCTGAACATCCTCTATTTTCATATTTCTACCTAGAGCAACTTTTGAAATAAATTCTTCATATCCTTCTAAGCTAGAATAATATATTTTATCTATTTCCTCTTTAGATAAAGGTTTTGTTATATCATATAGATTTGTAAATTTTCCATTACTAATCTCTTCATAATTAATTCCTATTTTTTCTACTAATTTTGAAACATCTGGAATTATACTTACAACTCCTATTGACCCTGTTATAGTTTCTTTATTAGCATAGATTTTATCTCCAGCTGAAGCTATATAATATCCACCAGAAGCAGCAACTCCTCCCATAGAAATATAGACAGGTTTTTCTATTTTTCTCACAGCCTCATATATTATATCTGAATCAAGTGCTGAACCACCAGGAGAGTTTATTCTTAAAACAATCCCTTTTACATTTTCTAGTTTATCAGCTTTTAATAGTTTCTCTTTTATCATATCAGCTTCTATTTTATTTTCTAACTGTGGATTATCTCCAGAAGTTATAGTTCCTTCTGCATAAATTATAGCTATTTTATCTTTATTTTCTATAATTTTGTTATAATCAATTTCCTCTGCCAATCTTTCAAAATAATCATCAATTGTTATTAATTCTTTTATGTCTTTTTTTTGTAAAAATTCTTCATAATACATTACTTCATCTATAATTTTATTTTCTTTTAAAATTTCTGGAGTTGCCATTACAAAATCTCCATTTAAAACTTTTTCATTAAATTTTTCATCCTTTATATTTCTAGTATTTTCTATATTTGAAATATAATTGTTATGTAATTTATCCAATATTCTTGTTGTATTCTCTCTAAATTCTTGACTCATTTCTGATGAAACATAAGCTTCTCCAAAAGATTTATAATTTCCTATATGAATTACATTAGCTCCTATAAATAATTTATCTCCTAAATTTTTATAATATGGATAACGAGCAGAATATCCACTTATATATGAATGAGCCCATTTATTATTAGGCATTATTATCTCATTTCCAATAAGAGCTAAATTATAATTATGATTATCTAACCCTTCTGAATAAACATATATTTTTTTATCTTTTTCTTTTAATTCTTTAGTTTTTTCTTTTAATTCTTCAATTTGAGCTCTATTCAGTCCAGTATTTCCTAATTTTAGTACAATACCTTGTACCCTTTTATCTTTTTCTATCTTGTCTAATTTATTTAAAAGTCCATAAAAATTAATCTTATTATCTATATCAAAAGGATTTTTTATTTTATTTTCTAGGACTTTATTATCTAAAGAAATTTCCAAATAAACTTTATCTGGTACTGCTGGTTTTCTATTGTCTATTTTTATAAGTTTACTTATTACAAAAATAGCTAATCCTAAAATTATTAATCTAAACATAGATTTAAAAAGTTCGATTAATAAAAATTTAATTAAATTTTTTATTTTTTTGAAAATTCTTTTACCCTTTCTTTTTTTATAAGATTTTTTTTCCTCTTTTTTTTCTACAAATTCTTCATTGATATTATTTTCCAATTTCTCCACCCTTTTTATTAATAATTATAAAATACACTTCCACCTATAAATTCTTTTAGTATTGAATCACTTGGTACTAAAGATGATTCTATATCTACAAAGCAACTTAAAAGTTCCACTAATTTCTTAGCCTCTTCATATTGTGGGGATTCTATATCTATTTTTATAAGTTCTCTTATAGCATACGGTTTTAATATTCCCAATTCATAACTTAAACTTGAATTAAAAATAGCATCTGCATCTTCTTGGAATGGAAATATCCATTTTTCTTCCCCTTTTCTAATGGAATTCCACATTTTTAATGTTTCTTCCCCTTCTGTATCTCTAGATAAACTATCTCTAACTATTCTTCTTATTTTTCTTACATCTGTTGTATGTACTCTATTATGTCTATCCATATTTGTTTGTGTTAAGCAACTAATATAAATTTTATATTTATTTTCTCTAGGAATATATTTCGTAAGTTCATCATTTAATCCATGAATTCCCTCTATTATAATTATTCCACCCTCTTCTAATTGTACTTTATGCCCTTTTGCTTTTCTTTCACCTGTAAAGAAATCATATAAAGGTAATTCAGTTTCCTTTCCATCTATTAAATCTTTTAAATTCTTATTTAAAAGTTCAATATCCAAAGCATAAATAGTTTCAAAATCTTTGTTTCCATTTTCATCTAGTGGAACATTTGCTCTTCCAACATAATAATCATCTAAAGATATTGCTAAAGTTTTTATTCCACAAGTTTGAAGATGAAGTCTTAATTTTTTTGATAATGTAGTCTTTCCTGAAGAAGATGGTCCTGCTATTGTAACTATTTTTATATTTTTATTTTTCATAATATCGTTAGATATTTTATTTATTTTTTTACTGTGTAATGTTTCGTTTAACATAATAAGTTCTGCAATCTCTTTATTAAAGACTTTTTTATTAATACTTCCAGCAAAATTAATACCCATTATTTTTTCCCAAGTATTTCCTTCCTGAAAAGCTTTTGCTATTTTTGGGGTATCTTTCATTGGAGCTATTTCCCAATTATAAACTTCCATTGGAGTCTTCAAGATAAAACCATTATTGTATCTATACAAATCAAAATCTTTTATTTTTCCAGTTCTTTTTTCTGGTGACAAATAAAAATAATCTATATAATCACCTATTTTATACTCTCTAATTTTTGCCCAACCACAATTTTTTAAAAGTTCTTGTATATCTTCTCTTGGAATATCTTTTCCTTTTTCTTTTAATTTTTCTATATCATCAATTGTCATTTCTATAGGTATATCTTCTAATATTATTTTTTTCATTTCATCTTTTATTTTTTCATACTCTTTTTTTGTTAAAGAAACTAGCTCTCCATCAAAAAAAATCTCTCCATAAGAACCATTATTTAATGAATTTTGAATTTCTACATCATAATCTGGATATAATTTCCACATAGCTTTTAAAAAAACTAATTTTATTGTTTCATATTGTCTACTTTCTATAATCTTGCTCATAAACTCCTCCACAATAAAGATTTTTTTATAATTATATTATATTGACGGATTTTTAACAAAATTTGTTCTCTTTTTTTAAAAATTAATAAAAATAAAAAATTATTATAATTTTTTGATTAAACAAAAACTTAAGATTTTTTATTTTAATCTAAGTATATCATTTTCTTAGTCATTCCTCCATCAACTAAAATATTTGCCCCATTTATAAAATCATTTTCTTCATCACTTAAAAATAAACAAAGGTTTACAATATCCTTAGGTTTTCCAACTCTTCCAGATGGATGTTGTTTATGGTCTTTTTCTCTTAAATTTTCATAATCTTCTACTTCTATCCAACCTGGACTTATAGCATTAACTGTTATTTTAGTTCCACTAAGAGATACACAAAGGGTATTAGTTAAAGATACAAGACCTCCTTTAGAGCTTCCATAAGCTTCCCAATCAGATTCATTTTGATGATATCTTGTAGAAGCTATATTTATAATTCTTCCAAAGTCTGCATCCTCATTTATTTTTATAAACTCTTTACAACAAATAAAACTTCCTCTTAAATTTGTATTTATAACTTCATCAAATTCATTAATTTCTATTTCATTTATAGATTTATTAAATTTACTGATAGCTCCATTGTTAATTAAAATATGTACCTCTCCAAATTTTTCTTTAATCATTTGAAAAATATTTTTTATTTCTTTTTCATTTTTTAAATCTACCTTAAAAAAATGAATATTTTTATTTTTAATTTCATTTTCTTTTATTTCTAAAATATCTAAAGCAAAAACTTCATATCCTTTTTTACTAAATCCTTCTACAAGTGCTTTTCCAATTCCTCTAGCTCCACCAGTAATGATGACTTTTTTCATAATATTTTTTTAACTCCTTTTTTATTTTAAAGTTTTTATAATAATAAAAATATATAAAAGTTTTAAATACTTTTTTTATAATTTTTACATATTTTTATTATACTATAGATTTATAATTAATTTTACTTTTTTCTTTTCATACTTTAATATATTATTTTTATACTAAACATATTAAAAGGGCTATTTGAAAATTTTCATCTCCAAATAGCCCCCTATATTATGTCGATCGTAGGTCATCTACTCCTTCCATCGAAATATTTTATTTTTTAATAAAATATCCGTTATCTTTTTTACATCTATAATTAATTTTTTCATATTCTACTACGACTACCTCTATATACCATTTTCTTTTACTTCAAATACTTTTTTCTAAATAATATAATCTTCTTAGAACTTCTTTATCTTTGCTATATAGTTTCATCTTAAAATAATTTTTTTCCTTACCACCAATACCAAAAATGAGAATATTCCTTATTATAATAAGGTCCCACGAATATTAGCTTTTTTTGATGATAATCTCAAAAATTATTAAATATATAGAATACTTTTTCTTGTCCTCTGAAAATAATCATATAACTTTATATGTTATTTTCTAATTTGCTTGTCCCACTGGACTCACCTCCATATCTTTTATTTACTAATTTATACCTCACAAATTTTATTTTGTCAATAGTTTTTTTAAAAAAAATTTATTTTATATATATTTTTTATGTTTTTTTCATAAAATTTAGTAATATATAAAGTTTTAAAAATTATTTTTATTTTTTATAAGAGAATTCTATTTTTTAATAAAAAATGATTGCCAATTTCTTGGCAACCATTTCTTTTTTATCTTTATTTAATTTTAGTGTTTTTTAGAATATTTCATAGAGTCAAATGCAACTGCTGCTATTATGATAGCTCCTTTTATGATATATTGCCAGTAAGGACTTACTCCTACATAAGTTAATCCATAGTTAATAACTGTTAAAATTATAACTCCTGTGATAACTCCTGAAATTCTTCCAACTCCTCCATAGAATGAAACTCCTCCAATAACACAAGCTGCTATTCCATCCATTTCATACATAAATCCTAAGTTGTTAGTAGCTGAACCAATACGTCCTGCTTCTAAGAATCCTCCAAATGCATAAAATACTCCAGATAAAGCATATATTATTATTAAAGTTGCTATTACATTTACTCCTGATACTCTAGCTGCCTCTGGATTTCCTCCAACAGCAAATAAGTTTTTACCAAATTTTGTTTTATTCCATAATGTCCACATTATTGCTGTACAAATAGCTGCATAAATTATTAAATATGGTAATGTAAATCCAAATATATTAAATGAACCTTGAGCAAAGCTACTATAATTTTTACTAAATCCAGATATTGGAGATGCTCCTGCAAAATCATAATATAATGAGTTTAATCCATAAACTATTGTCATAGAACCCATAGTTACTATAAATGGATGAAGGTTTAAAAATGCTACTACAGCTCCATTAAAAGCCCCTATTATAGCTCCTACTACCATTACTATTAATATAACAACAAATACTGGTAATTCTCCTAATTCAGGATAAACTTTATGAACATTTGTTGAAGCTTGTAAAAGTGTTGCTGATATAACAGCTGCAAACCCAACTTGTCTTCCTGCTGATAAGTCTGTACCAGTTGTAACAATAAGTCCTGCTACTCCAAGAGCTATAATTGCTCTTACTGAAGACTGAGTCAAAATATTTTTGAAGTTTCTAATACTTAAAAAAGATGGCTCTTTTATAATTATTAAAACAAGCATTGCAAATAAAACTAAATACAATCCACTTTGGATTAAAACTTTTTTGATATCTACTGTTCCTTCTTTTGTTCTTGGTAAATTCATAACTATCTCCTTAATTAATTTTGATTATAAATATTTTGCAGAAAGAGTTAAAATCTCTTCTTGTGTAGTTTCACTTGTTTTTACTATTCCAGCAACTCTTCCATTACTCATTACTAATATTCTATCTGTAACTCCTAAAAGTTCAGGCATTTCTGATGAAACCATTATAATACCTTTATCTTTTTTAGCTAACTCTATCATTAATTGGTAAATTTCATATTTAGCTCCTACATCAATTCCTCTTGTAGGTTCATCTAGCATCAATACATCAGGTTGTGTTAAAAGCCATCTTCCTAATATGACTTTTTGTTGATTTCCTCCAGAAAGAGTTCCTATTTGTGTTCCTTGAGTTGGAGTTTTAACTCTCATACTATCTATAACCCATTTTGTATCTTCTATCATTTTTTTATTATCTAAAAGCCCTAAAACTTTAGTTTTATAAGAATCAAGATTTGAAATTATAGAGTTTACTTTAATATCTAGCATACTAAATATTCCTGTTGCTCTACGTTCTTCTGTAACAAGAGCAAATCCATTTCTAATAGCTTCTTTAGGATTTTTATTTCTTACTTCTTTTCCATTTATTATTATTGTTCCTGAAGATTTTTCTCTTACACCAAATATAGTTTCTATTACATCAGTTCTCTTAGAACCTACAAGTCCTGCTACCCCTAAGATTTCTCCTTTATGTAATTCAAAAGAAGCTTCTTTTACTGATGGTTGATTTAATGCAGTTAGATTTTCTACTTTTAATATAACCTCTTTTACACTATTATCTTTTTTAGGGAAACGATTTGTTAAATCTCTTCCAACCATCATATTTATAATTTGGTCAGTTGTAAGATTTTCTACTGATTCTGTTGCTACCCATTTTCCATCTCTCATTATAGTTATATCATCAGATATTTTTTTAATCTCTTCCATTTTATGAGAAATATAGATAATTCCACATCCTTCTTTTCTCAATTTATTTATAATTTTAAATAAATGTTCTACTTCATTTTCTGTTAAAGATGAAGTTGGTTCGTCCATAACTATTATTTTTGAATTATATGACACAGCTTTTGCTATCTCTATCATTTGTCTTTGTGAAACTGATAAATCAGCAACTTTCATACGAGGGTCTACATTTATATCTAAATCTTTAAAGATTCTTACTGTATCATCATACATTTTCTTTTCATCTACAAATAAACCTTTCATAGGAAATCTTCCAAGCCAAATATTGTCAAGAACATTTCTTTGAGTTACTTGGTTTAATTCCTGATGAACCATTGAAACTCCATTTTCCAAAGCATCTTTAGCTGATACAAAGTTAATTTCTTTTCCATCTAAAGATATTTTTCCACCATCTTTTTTGTAAATTCCAAATAAACATTTCATAAGAGTTGATTTTCCAGCACCATTTTCTCCCATAAGTGCATGTACACTACTAGGTCTTACTTTTAAGTTTACTCCATCAAGAGCTTTTACTCCTGGAAACTCTTTAGAAATATTTTCCATTTCTAACAAATATTTTCCATTCACCATTTTATCTCCTTCAAATAATTTTTTAAAATTTTAAATTCAGCCCTCACTAAATTTAAAATTATAAAAATTTATATTTATTAATTTTGACACAGTATCTTTATTTTACAAGAGAGAGTGTTTCCACTCTCTCTTTAAATTTAAAGATGTTTCTATTTTTTATTATTTATATTCAGCAACATTTGTTTTGTCTATTCCAATACTTGGAACTAATAATACTCTATTTTCAAGAACTAAATTTGTTCCTTCAGCAGCATCTTTTCCAGCTGCTAAGTTTACAGCTATATCAAATGTTCCTTTTCCTTGTCCTTTAGCATCGTTTAAAACTGTTCCAGCCATTTCTCCAGCTTCTATTTTAACTAAAGCTTCTGGTAATGCGTCAACACCAAATACTGGTAATGATTTTCCAAATGCTTTTTGAGATTCTATTGCTCCTAAAGCCATTCCATCATTGTTACATAAAATAACTTCTATTTTACTTCCGTTAGGTCCTGATAACCATGCATCCATTTTGTCTTTAGCCATTGCTGTATCCCACATAGCTGTATCTAGATGTAATTCTTCTGTTTTGATTCCCATTTCGTTAAGAGTTTTTATAGAATAAATTGTTCTTGCTTCTGCGTCTGGATGTCCAGGTTCTCCTTTAAGCATTACATATTGGATAACTCCATCTCCGTTTAAGTCTAAAGCTGGATTTTCTTTCCATAATTTAGCTACTAATTCTCCTTGAGCAATTCCTTGAGCATTAGGGTCAATTCCTACATAATAAGCTTTATCATAAGAATTCATTACTGCTTCAGATGGTCTTCTATTATAGAATACTACTGGAACTCCTGTAGGTTTAATTTTGTTCATTACAACTTCACCAGCTGCTGGGTCAACTAAGTTTATAGCTAAAGCATCTACTCCTTTTGACAACATAACATCTATTTGCTCATTTTGAGTTGTTTGGCTATTTTGAGAGTCATTCATTTGAAGGTCTACTTTATCTGCTACTTTTTCAGCTTCTTCAGAAACTACTTTTCTAAATAAAGCTATAAAGTTATCATCGTATTTATAAGCTGTAAGTCCTACTCTTAATTTAGGTGCTTCTTCAGCTTTCTTTTCTCCTCCACATCCTACTAGTCCTGCAGCTAATACAATAGCTCCTAATAATAATCCTGTTTTTTTCATAACAAATTACCTCCTAAGTTTTTTTGTTTCTTTTTCATTTTATTTTAAAAACTTTTATTTTTCTCTTAGATGTTTTTTTTATTATTTTTGTCTATTTTAAACTAAAAATAAACTTTGTTTTTTGTTTATATACATTTTTATTGTTATATATTTTTGATTTTTCAGGTAAAAATTTTATAACATCTGGATAATCTTGAGTTTCTATACAAAATCCCATATGATTTTCTGCTTTTATACCATTTGACAATATTTCAGCATCTTTTACATAGTTTCCTGTATATATAACTCCTACTGGTTGGTCTGTAATTACTTCCATAACTCTTCCAGATTTTTCATCTATAAACTTTGCAACTATTTCATCTTTTCCATTAAATATAAAGGGATGGTCTAAACCATTTCCAACAATTTTTATTTGTTCATCCTCTGAATTAAATATTTCAGAAAATTTTTTACCTTTTCTCATGTCCATTATAGTATTTTCTACTTTAGATATTCTTATAGGCAAAGTTGCTTTGTCTACTTCTATATATTCATCACAATGAAGCTCTATTATTTGTTCATCTACCTTTTCTTTTAAATCTCCACTTAAATTGAAATATGAGTGATTAGTAAGATTCATATAAGTATCTCTATCTGGTATTCCTTCATAATCTATTTCTAAAATATTCTTATTTAAAGTATAAATTACTTTTAATTTTATCTCTCCTGGAAAATTACCTTCTAAATGAGGAGAAATTCTTGTTAAAATTAAACTTAATTTATCTTCTTCTTCCTTTTTTTCTACATTCCAGATTTTTGCAGCATAGTGCTCTGGATACCCATGTAAATTATTGTTCCCGTTATTTTTTTCAAGTTCATATGTTTTTCCATTTATCATTAATAATCCATCTTTTATTCTTCCAGCATTTCTTCCAACTATAGCTCCAAAATGAATTCCAACTTTTTTTTCGTAATCTTCTATATTATCAAAACCTAATACTATATTTTCAAAATTTCCATTTTTATCAGAAGTTATTATTTTTCTTATAATTCCTCCATAATTTAAAATTTCAACCTCTAAAAATTCATTTTTTAAAGTATAAGCTTTAACTTCTTGATTTTTTTTAGTAAGTCCAAAATATTTTTCTATAATTTTCATTTTTATCTCCTAATTATTTATAAATTTTTCAGTAAAAAATTTATTTTCAAAAATATTTTCTACCACTACTGCTATAGAACAGTAAAAATATAACTCTTCACCTAATTTTGTAGGCTCTATACCACATTTTTGTATGTCTAAAGAAATTTTATTAAGCTCAAATCTTAAGGTATCCATCAAAAATTTACTATTGAATATTTCCCCTACAAGTACTATTTTTTCTGGGTCTAAAATCGAAATTAATATATTAAGACCTCTTGCTATATATTCCATAGCTTCTGTCATAACTTGTATTACTAGAAAATCTTTTTTTCTTATTCCAAATAAAATATCTTTTATATTTAATTCCCTCTCTTTTAATATTTCCTTTAAAATACTATATTTTCCAATTTTTATTTCAGAAGTTATTTTTTTTATTACTGCTATTTCTGAAGATTCAGCTTCTAAGCAACCTCTTTTTCCACAAGAACATTTTCTAATACTATTAGTATTTATAACTATGTGTCCTGCTTCTCCAGCCATAGAATTATAACCTTTATAAACTTTTTTTGCTATACAACTAGCACTTCCTATCCCTTGACTCACATTAAATATAACAAAATTTTCTGTATTTCTACAACTACCTATTTGTTTTTCAACTAAAGCCATTGCTCTTACATCATTTTCTAAAAGAACAGGTAAGTTATATTTTCTTTCAAAATATTCAACAATTTTAGGAGTTTTTAATTTATAATGTGGTGACATAACTGAAAGACCTTTTTCTTCATCTATGACACCTGCCATTACAATTGATAAAGCTCCTACATCTTTATCTTGCTCTAGTTCCTTAGAAATTATATCATCTATAATTTCCAAAGCTTTTTCTTTATCTTCATCATCTAAAATAATTTTTCTTTTTCTAATAATTTCACAATTTATTTTTCCATGGGTTATATAAATAGCTCCGTTAGAAGTGAAATTAATTCCTAAAATATTTTTAAAATTTTCATTATTTATAGATAAATATACTGGTGGTCTTCCTCCTGTTGATTCTCCAACAGCTTTTTCTACTACCATTTTTTTATCTAGGAGATTTTTTACAACTTTAGAAATTCTAGCTGAAGTCAGATTAAATATCTCTGAAAGTTCTAGCCTTGAAATTTTTCCATACTCTTTAATTGTTTTTAAAATTTCCTCTTCTCTCACATTTTCTTTCATAATTTTTGTATCTCCTATGTTCATCATTATTAAATTTAATACATTTTTTTCGATTTGTCAAAATTTTTTTAATCTTTTTAAAGTACTTTTTTAATTTTGTTAATTAAGTACCATATATTTTTTGCAAAATAAATTGTTTTTTTTAAATCTTAAAGTATAATTAAAGTACAAAAGTTCATAGGAGGGCAAAATGAATATAAAAGAAATTATGTTAAAAAAATTCGTAGAAGTTTTCGGAGAGGAAAAAAATAAAGAATATTTTTTTACTCCTGGAAGAGTTAATTTAATTGGAGAACATATTGACTACAATGGAGGTTTTGTTTTCCCTTGTGCATTAGATTTTGGTACTTATGCTATCTGCAGTAGAAGAGAAGATAATACTTTTAGAATGTATTCTATGAATTTTGAAAAAGATGGAGTTGTTGAATTTACAACAGATTCTTTAATAAAAACTGATGTTTGGGCTGATTATTGTAAAGGAATTGTAGATGTATTAATTAAAAAAGGATATAAAGTTTCAACAGGAGCTGATATTGTTTTATTTGGTAATATTCCTAATGGTGCTGGACTTTCATCATCTGCTTCTTTAGAAGTTTTAATGGGAACTATCGTCAATGAAATTAATTCATTAAATATTGATATGGTTGAAATTGTTAAAGTTGGTCAAATGGCTGAAAATCAATTTATTGGAGTTAGTTGTGGTATCATGGACCAATTTGCTGTTGGAATGGGTAAAAAAGACAACGCGATCCTTTTAGATTGTAATACTTTAAAATATGAGTATGTCCCTTTTAAATTAGAAGGTATTTCTATAGTTATTATGAATACTAATAAAAGAAGAGGACTTGCTGATTCAAAATATAACGAAAGAAGAGCTTCTTGTGAAGGTGCTTTAAAAGATTTACAAGAAAATGGTATAAAAATAAATGCTCTTTGTGATATGACATTAGAAAAATTTGAAGAAGTTAAACATTTTATTAAATCAGAAGAAGCTTCAGTAAGAGTAAGACATGCTGTATCTGAAAATCAAAGAGTATTAGAAAGTGTAAAAAGTTTACAAGAAAATGATATTGAAAAATTTGGAAAATTAATGAACGCTTCTCATGTTTCTCTTAGAGATGATTACGAAGTAACAGGAAAAGAATTAGACTCTATAGTTAATGCTGCTTGGGAAGCACCAGGAACAGTAGGAGCTAGAATGACTGGAGCTGGATTTGGTGGTTGTGCAGTGGCTCTTGTTAAAAATGAGTCTATTAATGACTTTATTAAATTTGTTCAAGAAAAATATATAAAGGAAACAGGACTTGTTCCAGCTTTCTATGTAGCTAATGTTGGAGATGGTTCTAAAAAGTTAGGTGATATATAATGATAAATATCTATGCAGAAATTGAAAAATTATTAAACTATGCTATTTTTCATAATTTTATAGAAAAAGAAGATAAAATATATTTTAGAAATAAACTTTTAGCTTCTCTTAATATAGATTCTTATGAAAATATAGATGAAACTGAAGAAAGTGTAAAAAATCTTCCAATAGAAAACTCTTATGATATTCTTAACAGAATTTGTGATTGGGCTACTGAAAATCATTTAATTGAAGGAACTTTTGATGAAAGAGATTTACTTGATACAAAAGTTATAGGAGAATTAATCCCTAGACCTAGTGAAATTATTAAAAATTTCTTTAATGATTATAAAGAATCTCCTAAAAAAGCAACTGATAACTACTATGCTTTTTCTCAAAATACAAATTATATTAGAGTGGACAGAATAGCTAAAAATCTTCATTGGTATTCAAATACTGAGTATGGAAATTTAGAAATAACTATAAATCTTTCTAAACCAGAAAAAGACCCAAGAGATATAGCAAAAGCTAAACTTGCTCCTCAATCTTCTTATCCTAAATGTCTATTATGTAAAGAAAATGAGGGATATCAAGGAAGAATAAATCATCCAGCAAGACAAAATCACAGAATAATTCCTCTAACATTGATTAATGAACCATGGTTCTTACAATATTCTCCATATGTTTATTACAATGAACATTGTATTTTATTTTCTGGAGAACATAGACCTATGAAAATTGATAGAGGAAGTTTTGAGAGAGTGTTAGAATTTGTAGATATATTCCCTCATTATTTTGTTGGTTCTAATGCTGATTTACCAATAGTTGGAGGTTCTATTTTAACTCATGACCATTTCCAAGGAGGTTGTCATGAATTCCCAATGGCTTTAGCTAAAGCTGAAAAAACTTATACTATAAAAGGCTATGAAGATATAACAGTTGAAAAAGTTCATTGGCCTATGTCAGTAGTGAGATTAAGAGGAAATTCAAAAGAAAGATTAGTTGAATTATCTGATAAAATTTTATTAAAATGGAGAAACTATTCTGATGAATCTTGTGATATTTTAGCTTTCTCTGGAGAAACTCCTCACAATACTATAACTCCAATAGCTAGAAGAAAAGGAAATGATTATGAAATTGATTTGGTTCTAAGAAATAATAGAACTACTGAAGAGTTTCCATTAGGAATTTTCCATCCTCATAAAGAGTTACATAATATAAAAAAAGAAAATATAGGTCTTATTGAAGTTATGGGACTTGCAGTATTACCAGGAAGATTAAAAGAAGAGCTTTTAATATTAGGAAATTTATTAGTAAAAGAAAATTCTCTTAAACTTATAGAAGAAAATGAAAAAGTGCAAAAACATTTAGATTGGTGTAAAAATATTTTAGCAAAACATTCTGATATAAATTCTAATAATATAGAAAAAATATTAGAAGAAGAAGTTGGATTTACATTCTCAAAAGTATTAGAAGATGCTGGAGTTTACAAACAAACTGAAGAAGGTAAAAAAGGATTTGATAAATTTGTCGAATCACTTTAATTAAATAAAAAAGATACTGTAAATTTACAGTATCTTTTTTTATTTAAAATTTGTTTTATAGAGCAGTTATCTTGATTTCAGGTTTTTCTTCTACACAAGCTCCTTCTAATTCATCATAGCTTCCATCTTCTGATGCATAACAAACTTTTTCTTTTAAAATAGCTTCATCATATTCTATTTGTTCTTTTAATTTACCTATATATTGTTTTAAAAGTTCTAATTTTTCTTTGATTATTCTTTTTTGGATGTCATTAGTCTCTTCTAAAAATTCTTTTCCTTCAATAAATTCTTCTAATTTAGCTAATTTTTCAACTTCTAATTTATATTCATCTTTCATATATTTTAAATTTGTTTCCATGCTCATAATCATTACCTCCAAAATATTTTTATTTTTTATTTTTGTCATTTCAATTATTTCTTATAACAAAATAATATCATATTTAATTTTAAAAGTCAATACTTTTTTGTAATAATTTCATTTTTATTTAAAAAATAAAAAAGAGCTATGATATAGCTCTCTATTTTTATAAATTATAATTCAAATTCTATTAAAGCCTTAGCCGTTATAACCTTTACATTCTTTTTATCTATTATAGGAGTCCCACAACCAGAACATCCTCCTCCACAACAACCATCTACGCCACAAGAATGTTGTTCTTCTTCTCCACCCATTCTTTTTAAATAATCTTCATATGTTTCTATATATCCATCCTTTAATAAAGAATCAAATGCTTTTTGTAATTCTTCTTGATTGATACCTAAATTTTTCATAATAGCTTCATCACTATAAGTTTTTCCTGTAACTAAAAATTCCATTATTTTTCTTTCTATATCAGTCATATTTCCTCCTATTTTTATGAAATAATTTCATTTTTATAATTATATTATACTTTATTATAAAATTTATGTCAATGTATAATAAAAGTATTTTCTCTAATAAAGAATATATGATATAATATATTGTAATTTTTTTGGAGGTGTAAATGAAAGAAATAAAAGTAAATCTTAGAGAATATAATTTAAAAGAAGATACTTTTTTAGAAAGTATTAGAACTAGTTATAGAAAAAAAATTTGGTCTAAATTTGTGAAAGCTATAAACGATTTTGATTTAATAGAAGATGGAGATAAAATAGCTGTTGGAGTTTCTGGTGGAAAAGATAGTCTTTTACTTTGTAAACTTTTTCAAGAATTAAAAAGAGATAAAAGTAAAAATTTTGAAGTTGCTTTTATTAGTATGAATCCTGGTTTTGAAGCTATGGATATTGAACAATTTAAAAAAAATCTAGAAATTTTAAATATTCCTTGTCATATTTTTAATTCAGATGTTTGGGAAATTGCTTTTAAAGAAGACCCTGAAAATCCATGCTTTTTATGTGCCAAAATGAGAAGAGGAGTTCTCTATAATAAGATTGAAGAATTAGGATTTACAAAATTAGCCCTTGGACATCATTTTGATGATATTGTAGAAACTGCTCTTATTAATATGTTCTATGCAGGAACTATAAAAACAATGGTTCCCAAAGTTCCTTCAACAAGTGGAAAATTATCTGTTATTAGACCAATGGCTTATATAAAGGAAGAAGATATTATTTCTTATACAAAAAGAAATAATATTCAAGCTATGGGATGTGGATGTCCTGTAGAATCTGGGAAGACTGACTCAAAAAGAAAAGAGATAAAAAATCTTTTAAAAGAGTTAGAGTCCAAAAATAAAAATATAAAACAAAGTATATTCAATTCATTGAAAAATATTAATCTTGATTTTATTATGGGTTATACTAGAGGAAATAAAAATGATAAAAATTAGTAATATAAAAGAATTAAATTCTATGAAAATAGATACTTATTATTTTGAAGTTTTAGAAAATATAATAAAAATTTCTAACAAAAAAGAAAAATATGAGATAAATATCAACTATAGAAATGATAATATTATTTCTACATTAGAAACAATAAAAAAACTTACTGAAATTAAAATCTCTCTTGATAGATTTCAAGAGAGAGAAATTTTATCTTATATTGAAAGTAAAGGTTTTAATAAAACTCTTTGGAATTCCATTGGTAAAGCTATGCATAAATTTAATATGATAGAGCATGGAGATAGAATTGCTGTTGGAATTTCTGGTGGAAAAGATAGTCTTGTTCTTTTTAATTCTCTTGTCAGAATTAAAAAAGTTGCTAATATAGATTTTGAAATAGTTCCCATCCATATTCACATGAAAGAGGATACATCTGACCTTACAGAATTAAAAAAATATATTGAAAAATTTGGTTATAGTTTACAAGTGATAGAAACTAATTTAAAAAATTTAGTAGTGGGAGAAACAAGAGAAAAAAATCCATGTTTTCTTTGTGGTAGAATAAGAAGAGGTATATTATATACTACTATGAAAAATCAAAAACTAAATAAACTTGCTCTTGGTCATCATAAAGATGATATAATAGAAACTTTTCTATTAAATATAATTTATCAAGGAAACAGAAATATTATGAAACCTAGTTATTTTTCTGAGGAGCATCAAGTTCAAATAATAAGACCTCTAGCCTTTGTAGAAGAAAAAAATATAATTAGTTATTCTAAAAAACTTTCTTTACCTATATTAGAAGAAAAATGTCCTTATGAAAGTAGTGCAGATTCAAAAAGATTAAAAATTAAAAATATTATTAAAAATATTTCTCTAGAAAATCCTGATGTAAGAAGCATTATTTTAAATAGTATTGAAGATTTATTTTAAAATGTTTTAATTTTTAAATTATAAGAATAAGATAAGGCATATAATCGTAAAAAAAATATTTTAATTATCAAAATTTTACTTGACTATTATTTCTCTTTACTGTATAATTATCTTATAAAAATCTAGGGAGGATTGTGATGGTTATTCCCTTAGCCTTTGCTGAAGAAAATAAAATTTTAAAGATTATAGAGATTACAGATAAATGTAAAAATAAAAAAGCCCTTTTAGAAAAAGGCTTTTGTTCAGGTAAAGAAATTATTTTAAAAAATAGTTCTTGTGGTAATTTTATTGTTGATATCAATGGATGTCAATATATTTTAGGTTTCAGTTATGCTAAAAATATATTAGTTGAGTAGTTTTACAGCTTTCGGGCTGTAAAATTTTTGCCCATAAGCTTTGTTTTACAAAATATTTAATTTATAAATTTGTTTTATATTAGGAGGGAATTATGAATTTAACAGAACTAAAAAAAGGAGAGACAGCTAGAATTATTAAAATAGGAAAAATTGGTGAATTAAAGAAAAGACTTATAGAAATGGGAATAACTCCAGGAGAAATTATAAAATTTGATAGAAATGCTCCATTAGGTGACCCTCAAGAATTTTTAGTTAAAGAAAATGGAATTTCTATAAGAAAAGAAGATGCAAAAAATATTGAAATTGAATTAATTAAATAAGTTTAAATTTTTATAAAGGTGGTGTCTTATGATTAAAATAGCATTTGCTGGGAATCCAAATGTTGGAAAAAGTGCATTAATAAATGCCATTGCTGGTTCTAATTTAAAAGTTGGAAACTGGGCAGGGGTTACTGTTGAAAAAAAGGAGGCAACTTTCATTCATAATGGTGAAGAAATCACAATGGTTGACTTACCAGGAGTGTACAGTCTTAGTCCTAGAAGTTTAGAGGAAAATATTACAAGAGATTTTATAACTGATGAAAAACCAGATGTAATTATAAATGTTATTGAAGCTCCAAATATTGAAAGAAACTTGTATCTTACATTACTTTTAAAAGAGTTAGGAAAGCCTATGGTTATGGCTTTAAACTTTTATGATGAATTTGAAGCTTTAAATCATAGCCTTAATTTGTCATTACTTTCTGAAAAGTTAGAAATGCCTGTTGTAAAAACCTCTGCAACTAAAAAGACTGGACTTTCTGAACTTCTTAATAAAGCTATTGAAGTAGCAAAGAAAAAAGAAGTTCCTAATTTTAGAATTACTTTTGATTCTTTTATTGACAAACAATATCAAACTATCAAAGCTAAAATTAATTCTGATAAAACTTTTGATAAAATAGTAGAAAAATATGGAATAAACTTTGTTATAATCAAGCTTTTAGAAAAAGATAGTAATTTCTTACAAAAAGCAAAAGATAATTTCGGACTTGATATTGAAAATTATTTAGATGAAAATATAAAAATCATTGAAGATAGATACGAAGATGATATTGATACTATTTTAGCAGAAAGAAGATATGGAGAAATAAAAGGAATTTTAGCTGACACATTAAAAACTTCATTAAAATCAAGATTAGATTTTTCTGAAAAAATTGATAAAATTCTTTTAAATAAAGTTTTAGGTCTTCCTATTTTCTTCTTAATAATCGGACTTTTAATGACTATTGTATTTAATGGAAGTGCTCCTTTTATTGATTGGATAGATGGATTTATTGGTGGTTTTGTTGGAAAATATGCTGGGGTTTTAGTAGAAGGAACTCCAGAATGGTTACAATCTCTTGTTGTTGATGGAATAATCGGAGGAGTTGGAGGAGTTTTAACTTTCGTTCCTTTAATGTTCTTATTATATTTCTTCTTATCAATATTAGAAGAAAGTGGATATATGTCTAGGGTTGCTTTCTTAATGGATAAAATTATGAGAGGACTTGGATTAAATGGAAAATCTTTTGTTCCTATGGTTGTTGGATTTGGTTGTACTGTACCAGCTATTTATGCTACAAGAACATTAGAAGATGAAAATTCTAGAAAACTTACAGCAGCTCTTGCTCCATTTATGTCTTGTGGTGCTAGACTTCCTGTGTATGGATTATTTACTGCTGCATTCTTTGGGCAAAAAGCTGGACTTATAGTTATGTCTCTATATATGTTTGGTATTATAATGGCTATAATTGTAGGATTATTCTTAAAAAGATTTAAAGAGTTTAAAGGTGAAAACAAAGCTTTACTTATAGAACTTGCTCCTTATCGTATTCCTAGTTTAAAAACTATTTTAAAATCTGCTGGAAGAAGAACAGGTGGATATTTGAAAAAAGCTAGTAGTATTATTCTTGGTATTTTAATGCTTTTATGGGCCTTAACATATTTCCCTAATAATGGAAATGCTGAAAAATCTTATATGGCTTCAATTGGAAAAGTCATAGCTCCTGTATTGAAACCTACTGGATTTGCTGATAGATGGGAACCTGTTGCTGCAGTTATTCCAAGTATTGCTGCTAAAGAAGTAGTTGTTGGATTTATGGCTCAAGTTTTAGAATTACCTGAATCTGATGAAGGTGAAGAAGAAGTTACAACATTTAAAGAAGATTTAATGGAACAAGTTGCTGGACTTGGTGGAGCAGTTGTTGATTCTGTAAAAGGAATACTAAGTTTTAATATAAGTGGATTATTTACAGCTCCTTCTGGAGAAGAAGTTGAAGAAGAAGGACAAGGGGTAGTTGAAGCTACTAGAAATCTATGGACTGATGATTTAGCTCCTCTTAGAGCATATTCATTTATGATTTTTATTTTAACTGTTGTTCCTTGTGCTGTTACTTTAGGAGCTATTAAACAAGAATTTGGAGTAAAATATTTATTAAAATTAACAGCATTAATGTTAATTATACCTTATATCTGCTCTACTCTTGTTTTCCAAATTGGTCGTTTATTTATCTAACTTTCTATTGAAAGGAAGTGAATTTTTATGAAAACTTATATATTAATTGCCATACTAATTTTATTAGCTATATATTCTTTTAGGGGAATTTATAGAAACTTCACAGGAAAAGACGGATGTTCATCTTGTGGACATGATAAAAAAAATGGTGGATGCAGTTGTGGTGGAAATTGCAATGATTCAAATTGTAGTTGCAAACATGATTAATTAAAGAAATAATTAAAATTTAGAAAAAAGTCAGTAAATGTTTACTGACTTTTTTTATTATATTATTTATTACATGTATATTATTTAAATTATTCATAAAAAAAATTGACATTTAGATAAAATATGGTATACTTTAAATATGAGTTATTATATTACATTTATTCTTTTTATTTTACTTTAAGGAGGTTATTATGAACAAAAAAAACATCTTAAAATTTATCACAGGAACTATAATGTTAGGAGTACTTGTTGGTTGTGGTGGAGAAAAGAAAGAAGCTAATGGTGAACTTGATAGAAGTAAACAATTTGTGACTGTTGCTACTGGTCCTACAAGTGGATTATATTATCCTATAGGTGGAGCTTTCTCTAAAGTTATAAAAGATTTAGGTTATAAATCTTCTGCACAAGCAACTGGTGCTTCTGTTGAAAATATAAGTCTTATATTAAATGGTGGAGCAGACCTTGCTATTACTATGTCTGACTCTGTTGCTCAGGCTTATGATGCTTTTGGTGCTTATGAAGGAAAAGAGCCTGCTAAAAATTTAAGATGTTTAATGGGATTATATCCTAACTATGTTCAGTTAGTTACTACTACTAAAACTGGTATTAAAAAATTCACAGATTTAAAAGGTAAAAGAGTTGGAGTTGGAGCACCTAACTCTGGAGTTGAATTAAATGCTAGAATGATGTATGAAGCTCATGGAATGACTTATGCTGATAGTAAAATAGATTATCTAAATTATGGTGAAGCTATTGACCAGATGAAAAATGGTCTAGTTGATGCTGTATTTGTTACAAGTGGAATTCCTAATGCTACTATAATGGAGTTAGGAACTGTTGCTAAAACTGTTTTAGTTCCAATTGAAGGTGAAGGATTCAAAAGATTACAAGAAAAATATCCTTTCTTCGTAGCTGCTGAAATCCCTGCAGATACTTATGATACAGATGGACCTGTTCAAACTGCAACTGTTAGAAATATTATGTTGATTAGAGAAGAATTACCTGAAGATGTTGTTTATGATATAACTAAAGGAATATTTGAACATATGGAAGGAATAAAAGCTTCTCATGCAACTTCTGAAAAACATATTTCACTAGAAAATTCTCAAATAGGAGTACAAATTCCTTTCCATCCAGGTGCTGAAAAATACTACAGAGAAAAAGGAATTATTAAATAATTATGAAAAAGAAAAAGCTGTTTTTGGGATTAATCATTTTAGGAATAATTTTTTCAATAAAACTGTATAATGAAAAAGTTTTATTAATTTATAATATAAAAACAAATGAAATTTATGTAAAAGAAAAAGTAAAAACTGATGATTTCATTGAATATAAATGGATTCATTCTTTTGAACATATTCCTTGGAATGAAAAATTTCAAATTCAAAAAAATAATTCTCTTATTTTAAGAGAAATCTCTGTTGCTGGATTTGGAGCTGGAATTCCTGAAAACAAAGGAGATGTAAAAGTTGAAAAAGATGGTTTGGTACATATGAAAAATATTAATCAACCATTTGAAAATATACAATGGATTAATTCCAAAACTGCTTTAATTTATATTTCTCTAAATGGAAAAATTTTAACAAAAGGTTATATACTACCTCATCATGAATTAATGAAGCTAGAAATTAGAAGGAGGTTATTCTGTGACAGAAAAAGTATTAGATGAAAAAAAACAAGAAGAATTGATACAAAAATTTGAT
Source organism: Fusobacterium sp. FSA-380-WT-3A (assembly GCF_012843705.1). Classification (NCBI taxonomy): domain Bacteria; kingdom Fusobacteriati; phylum Fusobacteriota; class Fusobacteriia; order Fusobacteriales; family Fusobacteriaceae; genus Fusobacterium; species Fusobacterium sp. FSA-380-WT-3A. The sequence goes on from NZ_JABAFQ010000005.1 coordinate 88,314, forward strand.
AAAGAAACAAAAACAAGAAAATTTGATAGTGCTATTTTGACAAAATCTCTTTATTGGATAGCAATAGTAATAGCTCTATATCATTTTTTAACATCAGCTCTTGGATATCCAGCTACTCATATGCATAGATCTCTACATGTAGCTATGATGCTTTCAATGGCTTTTGTTTTTTATCCCATGAGAAAAAAATCTCCTAAACGTAAAATTCCTTGGTATGACTATATTTTGATTATTTTATCTTTAGCTATAGCAGCATACATTTGGATAGATTGGGAAAACTTTATAAATAGAATGGGAACTCCAAATACTACTGATGTTATTTTAGGTACATTACTTATTCTATTAGTAATGGAAGCCTCTAGAAGAATATCTGGTTGGCCATTAGTAATATTAAGTTTTTTATTTATAGTTTATGCATTAGTTGGAAGAAGTATGCCATCTATTTTTATGCATAGAGGATATACTTGGGCAAATGTTGTAAACCATTGTTTCATCAATACAGAGGGAATTTATGGAACTTCTGTAAGTGTTGCTTCAAGTTATATCTTCCTATTTATATTATTTGGCTCTGTTATGAATAAATCTGGAATGGGGCAATTCTTTAATGATATTGCTTTAGCTATTGCTGGAAATTCAAAGGGTGGACCTGCAAAAGTTGCTGTTATTGCCAGTGGACTTTTAGGTTCTATAAATGGTTCTGCTGTTGCCAATGTTGTTACTACTGGTGCTTTTACAATTCCTCTTATGAAAAAAACAGGTTACTCTGATGAATTTTCTGGAGCAGCTGTTGCTACTGCTTCTGTTGGAGGACAATTACTACCACCAGTAATGGGAGCTGCTGCATTTATAATGGCTGAAACTTTAGGAGTTAAATATAGTGTAATTATAAAAAGTGCTGTTATTCCAGCAATATTATATTATATAGGAATTTTAGTTCAAGTACAACTTAGAGCTTCTAAAGAAGGATTTGTTGGAATTCCTAAAGAAAATCTTTTAAAAGCTAAAGATGTATTAAAAGTTAGAGGACATTTATTAATTCCAATTGTATTCTTATTATATATGTTACTTTTAAGTGGAAGAACTGTTATATTCTCTGCTTTCTGGACAATAGTTTTAACAATAATAGTAAGTTATTTTAGAAAAGAAACTAGAATGAGTATAAAAGATATATTGGATGCTTTTGCTGAAGCTACACGTTCTACTGTATCTGTTGCTATTGCCTGTGCTATAGTTGGTATCATAATAGGTGTAGTTAGTTTAACTGGATTTGGTTTAAACATGGCTGATGCTATTATTGAATTAGGTCATGCTAGTTTGTTCTCAACATTAATTTTAACAATGGTAACTTGTATGATATTAGGTATGGGATTACCTAGTATTCCTGCATATTTAATCACAGCAACTATGGCAGCTCCTGCTTTAGTTCAACTTGGAATTAAAGATATGGCAGCTCACCTATTTGTTTTCTATTTTGCAATGTTTGCCAATATAACTCCACCTGTTGCTTTAGCTTCATTTGCAGCTGCAGGAATTTCTGGTGGTAATCCTATGAAAACTGGATTAGCTTCTGTTAAACTTTCTTTAGCAGGATTTATTATTCCATATATGTTTATTTACAATTCTGGATTACTATTGTTAGATGTTTCAGTTGTTGGGGCAATAATTGTAGCTATTACTTCTACTTTAGGAGTATTCTTAATAGGAATAGCTGTTGAAGGATATCTATTTACTAATCTAAATATTGTATTTAGAGCTTTAGCACTAGTTGGTTCTATTATGTTAATTAATGCTAACAGAGTTCAAGATATGATTGGACTTGGTATCTTATTATTCCTTATAGGAATTCAATATATAAGAAATAAAAAATTACAAAATTAAAATTTCACTACACTCTAATCTTAGAGATAAGATAAAGAGTGTAGTTTTTTATTTACTCTAAATCTATATAAAAAAGATGTTGTAAATTTATTATTATAAACTACAACATCTCTTTTTATTTTATACTTTATGTGATTAAGAATTTATAAAAAATTATTTTCTATTATAAACTATATTTCCTTCTACAACTGTTGTATCAATTTTAATTTTTAAAATATCTTCTGAATGAATTTCTATGATATTTTCACTAAGTACAACAAAATCAGCTAATTTTCCTACTTCAATAGTTCCTTTTAAATTTTCTTCAAAAGAGGCAAAGGCTCCACCTACTGTATAATATTTAATAGCATCTACTATTGGCAATGCTTCATTAGGTAACCATTTTTCTGCTGGTCTAAAGCTTATATCTTGTCTATTTACAGCACAATGTAAAGCTTTTATTACATCAGCAGTATCTACAGGAGAATCAGAACCAAAAGCCATTGGAATATTTAATTTTCTCATTGTATTCCATGCATAAGTTTCTAAACTTCTTTCATATCCTACTCTATCTTCTACAATATGTAAATCATAATCTAAAAATATAGGTTGAATATATGCTAAAATATTTAATTTTTTCATTCTTTCCATTAACTCATTTGTAGTAATTTGACAGTGAACTATTCCATGTCTTTTATTATTTAAGTTTGGTAACTTTTCAAAAGCATCAACACACATTTTTATAGCTCCATCACCTATAGCATGAACAGCAACTTGATATCCTAATGAATCTGCTAAAGTTACAACTTTTTCAAATTCTTCTATAGTATAAGTAGCTATTCCATAATTTTTATCATTATCTATATATGGTTTTTGCAAAAATGCTGTTTTTCCTCCTAAAGAACCATCTAATAAAAGTTTTATAGGCCCTATTCTAAAATTTTTACTTCCATATCCAAAAGTATATCCAAGCTCATTAAATCTTTTTATTTTTTCAATCTCTGGGAAAAGACATTGTTCAGTAACTTTTATTTTTAATTTTCCCTCTTTTTCTAATTCTGTATAGGCTTTTATAATTTTTGCAAAATCTTTATCTGGGAAAGTTTCAAAGTCATCAGTTTGTACAGATGTAATTCCCATAGAGAAAAATTCCTCTTGAGTTTCCACTAACATAGTTTTTAATTCTTCTAATGATGGACTTGGAATATGAGAATAAACTAAATATAAACCATTTTCACTAAAAGTTCCTTTTTCATAATCTACATCTCCACCACTACATTTTGTATCTTTAGTAATTCCACATACTTCTAAAGCTTTTGTATTTACTACTGCCACATGTCCACAAGTTCTTGTAAAGCAAATTGGATATTCTGTTGATATTTTATCTAAATCTTCTCTTGTTGGCATTCTTTTTTCACCAATAAATAAATCTTGGTTCCATCCTCTTCCTAATACCCAACCACCATATACAGTAAACTTCTCTTTTCCAATTTTTACTACATCTTCTACACTTCTACAAGAATATAAAGGAATTTTTTTCTTATTATATCCATAATTTACAAAATGAACATGGCTATCATTAAAAGCAGGTATAACAGTTTTTCCCTCTAAATCTATTATTTCTCCACCATTTAATTTTTTTATTAATTCTTCTTCTCTTCCTATTCCTACAATTTTTCCCTCTTCTACTAAAATAGAATCTACTATTTTATTTTCTCTATCCATTGTATAAATTTTACCATTCTTAAATAATTTCATTTTCCTCACCCTTCTTATAATTATTTAATCTAAACTAATTATAACCTATTTAATATTATTTAGTCTATAAATTTTTATAATAAAAAAGGATGTTACAAAATATGTAACACCCTTTTAATTTTACTTATTTTTTAATTAAATTCTAGAAATATCAAATACTTCTAGTTTATCCTCTTCAAGATGTTTTTTCTCCATTTTTATAACAGCTTTTAATGTATCAATAGAAGTTAATACTTCTACACCATATTCTGTAGCTGTTCTTCTCATTTTAAATCCATCTCTTTGAGCATCATTTGCTTTAGTTGGAGTGTTGATTAATAAATCAACTTTCTTATTCATAAGGATAGTTAAGATATTTGGCTCTTCTTCTCCTATTCTTCTTACAACTTCTGATTTAATTCCATGCTCTTGTAAATATTTATTAGTTCCAGCAGTTGCAAATAATTGGCAACCAAGTTCAGATAACTCTTTAGCTATAGGTAAGAACTCATCTTTATCTTTATCTCTTATTGTTAATAAAATCTTTCTTCCTGAAACTTTATTAACTCTTTTTCCACCTAATAATCCTTTATAAATTGCTTCATCTACTGTATGTCCAACTCCTAAAACTTCTCCTGTTGATCTCATTTCAGGTCCTAATGATACTTCTACTTCTGATAATTTTTCTGTAGAGAATACTGGTACTTTTACAGCAATTAAATTAGGTTTTTTATAAATTCCTGTTCCATATCCTATACTTTCTAAGCTTTCTCCTAAAATTACTCTTGTAGCTATTTCTATAACAGGTAATCCTGAAATTTTAGAAATGTATGGAACTGTTCTTGATGATCTTGGGTTAACTTCTATAACATATAATTCATTTTCATATGCTATAAATTGAATGTTCATCATACCTTTAGTTTCTAAAGCTTTTGAAATTTTCTTAGTGATTTCTAATACTTTTTCTTCTGTTCCCTCATATAAGTTTTGTTGAGGATAGATTGTAATAGAGTCTCCAGAGTGAACTCCAGCTCTCTCTAAGTGTTCCATAATTCCAGGAATTAATACTTCCTCTCCGTCACAGATTGCGTCTACTTCTAATTCAATACCATTTAAATATTTATCTATTAATACTGGATTTTCAGGGTCTCTATCAAAAGATGACTCTAAGTATTTTACTAAGTTATATTCATCATGACAAATTTCCATTCCTTGTCCTCCTAATACATAAGAAGGTCTTACAAGTACTGGATATTTAATTTCATTAGCTATTTCAATTCCATGAGCTACATCCCAAACTGCTCTTCCTTTTGGTCTTTTTATATCTAATTCTTCCATCATAGCTTCAAATTTTTCTCTGTCTTCAGCTTCATCTATTTTTTCAGCAGAAGTTCCTATGATTTTTATTCCTTTTCTAGCAAGGTCATTAGCTAATTTTATAGCAGTTTGTCCTCCAAATTGAAGTATAACTCCTTCTGGTTTTTCTTTTTCAATTATATTCATAACATCTTCTAATATTAATGGTTCAAAATATAATCTATCAGCTGTAGAGAAGTCTGTTGAAACTGTTTCTGGGTTATTGTTTATAATTATACTTTCAATTCCTAATTTCTTTAAAGCTTTTACAGCATGAACTGTACAATAGTCAAATTCTATTCCTTGTCCAATTCTTATTGGTCCTGAACCTATAACTATAACTTTTCTTTTATTTTCTACTTCTACTTCATCAAAATCATCATAAGTTGAATAGTAATAAGATGAATCTGCAGCAAACTCTCCTGCACAAGTATCAACCATTTTGTAAACTGGTTTAATTCCTAACTCTTTTCTTTTCTTTTCAATGTCGTGTTCTGTAACACCCATTAATTCAGCAATTCCCTTATCTGAGAATCCTTTTTTCTTTAAGTTTTTCAAGAATTTATAATCTAATTCTCCATATTTCATTTTCTTTAAAATCTCTTCTTGTCTTACAAGCCATTCGATTTTTTCCATGAAGAATTTATCTATTCCTGTTAATTTTTGTAATTTTTCTTTTATATATCCTCTTCTTAACATTTCAGCAACTATGAAAATTCTGATGTCATCTGGTTTAACAACAGCTTCTTTTAATTGTTCCATAGTCATTTTCTTAACAGCTGGATGCTCTAAGTTATATCTTCCAATTTCTAGAGATCTAACACCTTTTAAGAAAGCTGCTTCAAAGTTATTTCCAATTGCCATAACTTCTCCAGTAGCCATCATTTTTGTTCCTAAAGTTTTCTTAGCATTTTTGAATTTATCAAATGGCCATTTAGGAATTTTTACAACTATATAGTCTAATGTAGGCTCAAAACAAGCAAAAGTTTTTTCAGTTACTTCATTTTTTACCTCATCTAATAAATATCCTAATGATAATCTTGTAGCAACTCTTGCTATTGGATATCCTGTAGCTTTTGATGCTAAAGCTGATGACCTAGATACTCTTGGGTTAATTTCAATTATTGCATATTTGAAAGATTTTGGATGAAGAGCAAATTGTACGTTACATCCTCCAACAACTCCAATTTCATTTACTATTTTCATAGCTGAAGTTCTAAGCATTTGATATTCTCTATCTGATAAAGTTTGAGATGGAGCAACAACTATTGAATCTCCTGTATGTATTCCAACTGGGTCGATATTTTCCATGTTACATACTGTAATTGTATTTCCATTTTTATCTCTTATTACTTCATATTCTATCTCTTTCCATCCAAGTATAGATTTTTCTATTAATACTTGTCCAACTCTTGAAAGACTTAATCCTTTTAACAAGATTTCCTCTAATTCTTTTGGATTGTGAGCAAATCCTCCACCTGTTCCTCCTAATGTATAAGCAGGTCTTACAACTACTGGATATCCAATTTCTCTAGCAACTTCATATCCCTCTTCTAAAGACTCAACTATTTTACTTTTGATAATAGGCTCTCCTATTTTTTCCATTGCTTCTCTAAATAGTTCTCTATCTTCTCCTCTTTTTATTGCTTGGATAGGTGTTCCTAAAATTCTTACTCCATATTTTTCAAGAATTCCTTTTTCTTCTAATTCAACAGCTAAGTTTAGAGCTGTTTGTCCTCCCATTCCAGCAAGAATTGAGTCTGGTCTTTCTTTTGCAATTACTTTTTCTATAAATTCAGCTGTGATTGGCTCTATATATATTCTGTCTGCAACAGCTTTATCTGTCATTATTGTAGCTGGGTTTGAGTTAATAAGTACAACTTCAATCCCTTCTTTCTTTAGTGTTTCACATGCTTGAGTTCCTGAATAGTCAAATTCAGCAGCTTGCCCTATTATAATTGGTCCTGAACCTATTACTAATGTTTTCTTTATACTTTTATCTAACATCTTTTTAGTCCTTTCATCTATTTAAAAATTAAAAAATAACACAAACCTTAATTACATTCCTTTTTTCATTAATTCTACAAATTCATCAAATAAATATTCAGAATCTTGTGGTCCAGGCCATGCTTCTGGGTGGTATTGAACACACATTATATTATATTTTTCACTTTTCATTCCCTCTACAGAATTATCATTTAAGTTTATATGAGTAACTCTCATATCTGCTGGAACTTTATCAACTACATATCCATGATTTTGAGAAGTGATATAAATTCTATTTCTATCTAAATCTTTAACTGGATGATTTCCACCTCTATGTCCATATTTTAATTTTGTTGTAGAACCTCCTAATGTCCAAGCAAGTAATTGATGTCCTAAACATATTGCTGTAATTGGTAATTTTCCAACTAATTTTTTAATTTCTTCTATTACATTTCCTAAATCAGCAGGGTCTCCAGGTCCATTTGATAAAAATACTCCATCTAAATTATAACTTAATATTTCTTCAGCTTTTGTATCCCATGGGAATACTACTAAATGACACCCTCTTTTTGAAAAATTTCTTAATATATTTCTTTTAACACCAAAATCCATAACTCCTATTCTTAACCCATCTCCAGGAATTTCATAGATTTCTTTTGTACTTACTTCTTTTACTGCTTCTTTATTTGAAAAATTATCAAATTTTTCTTGTATCTCTTTTGCTGTTAAATCTTCAGGAGTTATTATAGCTTTCATAGCTCCTTGTTCTCTTATGATTTTTACTAATTGTCTTGTATCTACCCCTTTAAATGCAACTACATTATTTTGTCTTAAGAATCCATCAAGAGTCATTTCACATCTAAAGTTATTTGGTAATTTAGCGTCTTCTTTAATGATAAACCCTTTTAATCTTGATACATCAGACTCCATATCCTCTAAATTGATTCCATAGTTTCCTATCATTGGATATGTCATTACAACAATTTGACCACAGTATGAAGGATCTGTTAAAAGTTCTTGATATCCTGTCATTCCAGTATTAAAAACGATTTCTCCTACAGTACCTTTTAACTCTCCAAAAATTTTTCCCTCAAAAACTTGTCCGTTTTCAAGAATCAATTTTCCTTTCATATATCCTCCTTTAAAAAAAAAGATATAACATTTAAGTTATATCTATATATATAAAATATAAAAAATTAATAATAAATTTAAAAAAATAGAAAAATTAAAAAGGAGTCCTTTTTTTATAGAAAATATTGATTTTCTGTTATTTAATAAAAAGTTTAGCCTTTTCATTTTTTCCTCCTTAATTATTTTTCGAACAATATTCTACTATAAGTTCTATTTTTTGTCAAGGTTTTTTTCCTGTTCTTCCCTCTCTTTTACAATTTTTTTTAATCTTTCTTTTAAATCAGGATATTTTTCACTAACTATTCTAATATAAATTTTTTTCATCAATTCTTTTTTTCTTGTTTGAATATTATTATCAGGAGTTAGACCTAATACAAACTGAAATAGTTTTTCTATTATTCTATCATTTATTTTTTCTAAATCAAGTTTTTTCATAAAAATTTTAAAATATTTAATCTCATATAATTCAGCACATAAGTCAATAGGATTGGTATCTAAGCTGGTATAATCATCTTTTATTATTTTTGATTTTAAAATAAATTCAGTTAGCTCTCTATTTTTATTTTTTAAGGAAAATTCCATAGGAGTTTCTACTTTAGAATCAAATATATACTCATATCCCTTATCTAAAAAATATCTATACAATTCTATAGATTTAGAATAATTTTCTTTAGAAATATAAGTTAAAATATCATATTTCCCTTGTACTTTCCCATTATATTTAGCACCTAAATATATAAGCATATCTAAAATATCCATATCTTGATATTTTAAACTATTAAAAATTGGAGTAAGTTTATTTTTATCAAAAGAATTTATATCCTTCTTCCCTAATAAGTTTTCTACTATATTAATTTTTTCAAAATAATTCTCTACTTTATTAAAATTTTCCTCTAAAATTTTCTTTCTCATTTTAGCAATTCCAGCAAAATTAGAGGCTTTTTTATAAAAATTTATAGCTAATAAATAATTATTTTGTTTACTATATATATCTCCTAATATATTATTCTCTTGTTTTTTACTAAAAATTGCTATGGCTCTATCTAACTCTTTTTTACTAAATACCCCCTCTTCTAATTTTTCAGTAAATATTCTTTTTACTTCATTATATTTATATGGAGTATCTAAAATTTCTACTATATATATAAGAGTTTTTATATAATCTTCTTTTTTTAACAAAGTATCAATTATTAAATTCTCATAATGTTTTTTCTTTTTATCAAGATTATTTTTATTAATCTTTTCTAAAGCTAGTTTATAATCTCCATTTTCTATATCTTCCTCTATATTTTTTTCTAGTATCCAAGTAGGATATCCTGCCATTTCAAAAGCCTTTTGGGCTTCTTCATAGTTTTCTACATTATATAATCTAATTCCCTCTTGTAACCATTCCTCTTTATTTGAATGATGAATCTCTTTATTTATCTTTCTGTTTATTTTTTCCTTATCACTATTATCTGATATTGTTATAAAATCTTTTATTTTCTCTAAAAGTTTATTTCCAGAGATTTTCTCCTCCATAATAATAAGATTTTTTCTTGACCTTGTAATCCCCACATAAAAAAGATTAAAATATTTTCTATATCTCTGGTCTCTTTTTACATCTTTATTAAATATTTTTTCCCAAGCAAAAAGATTTGTAGTAGCTAAGTTTAGACAAACTACATTATCATATTCTAATCCTTTTACTTCATCTACACTAAAAACCCTCATATGAATATCTGAAAATTTATCCAATTTATATTTCTCCTCTTTAGAAGAAACTATTATAGCAAATTTAACATCAGTTTGAACTTTCTTTAACAAATCATAATCTGGAGGAATAACTGTTATACTTCCCCTATCAACTATAAAGTTTTCTTTATAATCTTTTACTCCTAAATTTCCTATATATTCTTTTCTAAGTTCTGTTAAAAAGTTGGCAAGTTCAACTATACTTTTAGAATTTCTATAGTTTTTACTAAGAACTACTTCTGTATTTTGAAGATTATTTTTAAAATAATAATTTCTAAGTCTTTCAAAACTAAAAGAGTTGAAATTTATCATTTGATGTATATCTCCAGCTAACAATATATTTCTTTTATCTTTTAAAAGACTTAACATAAAATATATTTCTACTTCTGTAAAATCTTGAATTTCATCAACAATTATAAAATCATATTGAGGTTGATTTTTTATAGCCCTAACAGCTAAATCATTCATATCGTAAAGATTATTTTCATCTTTCCACTCTTCATATTTTTCAGCTATTTTATATATAATTTTTTTAGATTCATCATCTAATAATGAATAATTCTTATTTAAATTTAAATAATTTTCCAAAGACATAAGTTTAGAAGTTAAATCTTTCTCCCAATTATCTGTACTCCCTTTACTCATAAGCCCTTTTAATATCCCCATAATTTCAAAATAGATATTAAAATCTTCTATTCCTAATTTTTTTCTATTTGGAAAAGAAAAGGAGATAAACTCCTTAAATTTTTTTAGACGGACTATTTTTCTAGTATCTATCCCCAAAGTCTTTTTATAATATTCTCTTGGTGTGTAAAAATCAGTTATCTTAGGTACATCTTTTTTTCTAAATATTTGATATTGCTCCTTAATAGTATCTTTTAAAAGAGCATTTCCTGTAAAATATCCTATTTTTTTTATTCCATAAAATTCTTGATACTCTTCAAGATTTAAAATTTTTCTAATTGTAATTGTAGATTTTCCACTACCAGCACTTCCAGCTACAAGTAAAGGAGTCGGTTCTTTTAAAGCTTCATACTGCTCATCATTTAAATAGTAATAATAATATATATTTTTATCACTTCCTACCTTAGAGAACTCTCCATCTTCTGTAACTTCATAACTGATAACTTGGCTATAATCTAAATACACTTCTTGAGGTATCTCTTCATTTTCTTCTATAAATTCATTTTTATTTATAGAAAATTCTTCTAAATTATTAATCTCAGCATTTTTTCCTTTTTTTACTCCTCTATCATGAGAAGAGTATAATATAAAAGTTATTTTCTCCTCTTCATCTTTTCTTTTATCTAAAGAAAAAAATACTCTATCCCCGTTATTTATCCTAAATTCAAATCTATTTTCTACACCTTTTAATTTTTTTATCCAAAAACCTTTTGGAATTTCTCTTATATTATTTATATTTTTTAAAATTTCTTCATAAAAATATAATAAATTTTTTTCTATATAATTTATTTTTTCTTTTTTTATATTTTTGAAAAAAGTTTCCCTTATTAAAAATTTCATACGTATCCTCTTTTCTGTAATTATTTTTTAATATATTAAATTATACTACACTTTATTATTTTATAAAAGTTTTTATTAAAAATGAACCATTTTAATTCATTTTCTTTTTTTTTATTTCATTTTCTCTTGACTTTTAGTTGCTATTGAGCTATACTCTATTAGTAACTAAATATTATTTATTTCTTAGGAGGTCTTTTTTATGGAAAAGATGAAAGATTCTCTAATAATAAAACTTATTATTGGAGTAGTTGTTGGACTTGTTATAGGTCTTTATGTTGGTGAAAGTGTTATAGGGCTTATTAACACTATCAAATTTATTTTAGGACAAGTAATATTCTTTACAGTTCCTTTAATTATTCTTGGATTTATAGCTCCTGCTATAACACAAATGAAATCTAACGCTAGTAAAATGCTTGCTACAATGTTAGGACTTTCATATGTTTCTTCTGTTGGAGCTGCAGTTATGTCTATGATTGCTGGATATGCTTTAATTCCTAAATTAAATATTGTTAATAATGCTGAAGGATTAAAATCTATCCCTGAATTAATTTTTAAAGTTGAAATTCCTCCAGTAATGCAAGTTATGACAGCTTTAGTTCTTGCTATAGTTTTAGGACTTGCTGTTGTATGGACTGGTTCAAAAAGAACTGAAGAATTATTATTAGAATTTGGAAATATTATGTTAGCAGTTGTTAACAGAATAGTAATTCCTATTTTACCAGCTTTCATTGCTTGTACATTTGCAACTCTTGCTTATGAAGGTGGAATTACAAAACAATTCCCAGTATTCGCTAAAGTTATTGTAATTGTATTAGTTGGACACTACATCTGGTTAACTATTCTTTATACAATTGGTGGAATTGTTAATAAATGTAACCCTATGGAAGTATTAAAACATTATGGTCCAGCTTATTTAACAGCTGTTGGAACAATGTCTTCTGCTGCTACATTACCAGTTGCTTTATCTTGTGCTAAAAAATCTACAGTTTTAGATGAAGATATTGTAAACTTTGGTGTGCCATTAGGAGCAACTACTCATCTTTGTGGTTCTGTTTTAACAGAAGTTTTCTTTGTTATGACTGTTTCTAAAATATTATATGGAAACATCCCTAGCTTTGGAACAATGTTATTATTCGTAATTTTATTAGGAGTATTTGCTGTTGGAGCTCCTGGAGTACCAGGTGGAACTGTTATGGCATCAATTGGAATTATCATTTCTGTTTTAGGATTTGATGATACAGGAGTTGCTTTAATGCTTACAGTATTTGCTCTTCAAGATAGTTTCGGAACTGCTTGTAACGTAACAGGTGACGGAGCATTAACTATGATTCTTAACGGATTATATGGTAAGAAAAAGGCTTAATAAAACTTTAAAGTCAAATTAATATAAAATAAAAAGGATGCTATAAAGTAATTTATTATTTTATACATCCTTTTTATTTTACTTGCTTTTATTTTTTTCCTATGTTAAAATTATAAAGTAAATAATTTAGAAAGGCAAAATTATGGATAATAAAAATATTTTTAAAAAACATATTTTATTTTTAGGAATTTTTATATTTTGGTTTATAACTTCCTATTTTAAAATGTGGAATACTTTTTTAGTTCCAACTCCTTGGAAAGTTTTTAATACTTTTATTATATTTATTGAAAATGGAAAATTATTCCATCATCTTTTCACAAGTTTTTTAAGAGTTTTTTTTGGTTTTCTTATTGCTTTTTCTTTAGGAGTTCCTCTTGCTATACTATTTGGAACTTTTCCTAAACTATATATATATTTTCAAGGAATATTAGAATTTTTTAGAAATGTCCCTCCTTTATCCCTTATGCCTCTTATTATTTTATGGTTTGGAATCGGTGAAACTTCAAAAATAGTGATTATAGTTTTGGCTTCTTTTTTCCCTATCTTTTTGAATACTTTAAAAGGAATAAGAAGTTGTGATAAAAAACTTATTGAGGTTGGACAAGTTTTTGGACTTAATAAATGGGAGATATTTAAAAAAATTATATTTCCAAACTCCATTCCTGATATACTTCTTGGAGTAAAACTTTCTATTGGTTATTCATGGAGGTCCATTATAGGAGCTGAAATGATAGCTGCTTCTTCTGGACTTGGATATTTAATATTGGATGGACAACTTTTATCAAGGATAGATATTGTAACCATTGGAATTATTTCCATTGGAATTTTTGGAATTTTTACTGATAAACTCCTATCTAAAATTATTGGAAGTTTTTTAAAGAAGAGAGGTTTTATAGGTTATGAATAAATTTATACTTAAAAATCTTAATAAAAAATTTCAAGATAAAGAAATCTTTAAAAATATAGATTTAGAAATTAATAGTGATGAAATAACTGTTATTTTAGGAAAAAGTGGTTGTGGAAAAACTACTTTACTTAGAATACTAGGTGGTTTAGATAAAGACTTTTTAGGAAATATAACTTTTTTAAAAAATAATATGGAAGTTCCTAATTTTAAAATAGGTTTTGTATTTCAAGAAAGTCGTCTTATGCCTTGGCTTACAGTTGAAAAAAATATAAAAATTCATGATAAAGAAAACAAAATATCTAGCTCTGATGTTGATAAATTCTTATCTTTAGTTTCCCTTGATAATTGTAAAAATCTTTTTCCTAATCAGTTATCTGGAGGAATGAGTAATAGAGTTTCTATAGCTAGAGCACTTTCTTATAATCCAGATATACTTTTAATGGATGAACCTTTTTCAGCTCTTGATTATTTTACTAGAAAAAATTTACAAAAAGTTATAGTTGATGTTTTTAAAAATACTAATAAGGGAATTATTTTTGTAACCCATGATATTGATGAAGCTCTAACTATTGCAAATAAAATTTTAGTTATAAGTCAAAAAAATTTTTACGAATTTTCTTTAGGAAATAATCTAGAAAGAGATATTGATAGTACAAAATTTTTAAACATAAAAAAGGAAATCAAAAAATTATTAGAATAATATTTATAAGGAGATTCAAAATGAAAAAAAAATTATTTGCTATTTTATTACTTGTAGTTTTTGCTTTTATTGGATGTGGTAAAGAAAAAGTAGAGGAATATCCTAAGACAATTAATATGACTTATGTTAAAGCTCCTCTTAATATTCCCTCTATTTTAGGTAGAAATGATGGACTTTTCCAAAAAGCTTTTGATGATGTCAATACAGAAATAAAATTTTCTGAGCTTACAACTGGGCCTGAACAAATCCAAGCTTTAGCATCTGGACAAATGGATATTCTATATGCTCTTAGTTCTACTTCTGCTCTAATAGGAGCTTCTAATGGAGTAGATTTAAAAATTACAGGAGTTTATACTAGAGCTCCAAAAGTATTTATGATATTAACTAAAGATGAAAATATAAAATCACCAAAAGATTTTATTGGAAAAAAAGTTGCTGGTCCTAAAGGAACTATTTTACATCAACTTTTAGTAACATACTTAAATACAGAAAATGTAAATGTTGATGATGTAGAATTTTTAAATATGGGACTTCCTGGAGCAATGTCTGCTCTTTTAAATGGAAGTGTTGATATAGCTCTTTTAGCTGGCCCTGTGGCTCTTAATACTATAAAGTCTGGAGCAAAAGTTATTACAACAGGAGAAGGACTTGTACAAGGTTTAGTTGTTACTGCTGTAAGAGGAGATTTTTTAGAAAAATATCCTAAAGCTATGGAAAGATTTAATAAAACTAATGATGATATTTTAGATATTATAAATAATCATTTTGAGGATATAGTTGATAAAGTTGCTAAGGAAGTTGAAAATACTCCTGAAGAAGTTAGAACTATGTTCCCACTTTATGATTTTAATACTGCTATTACAGAAAATGATATTAAAGATTTAAAAGCTACTCAAGATTTTTTAATTGCTAATGGACTACAAGAAAAGGCAATTGATGTAGAAAGTATAATTGTTAAATAAGTTTTTGGGAGAAATTTAACATAGATAAAATTGGAGCTGTTACATTCTATAAAAAATATTTTGTAACAGTTCTAATTTTTTAAAAAACATATTGACAATTATCGAAGTGTATTTTATAATTAATCTATAAAAGGAGGGGAATAATGAATAAATATGAAAAAAACTCTAAAATTTTTAAAGCTTTTTGTGACCCAAATAGACTTAAAATTATTCATCTTTTACAAAAAGGAGAGTTATGTGGTTGTAAATTATTAGAGCAATTAAATATTGGACAGCCTACTTTATCTCATCATATGAAAATTTTAATAGATTCTGGAATTGTTAAAGGTTTTAAAAATGGAAAGTGGATGTATTATTCTCTTGATGTAGATGGTTTTAAAAATGTAAAAAATATTTTAGAGGATATATTAAAAGATAGATAATTATATTATCTATTTTTTATCCAGAAATATATCGATATATTTAAATATATAATATTATTTTAAGGAGGAGATATGGGATTATTTGATAAATTATTTAAAAAAGATTGTGGTTGTTCTTGTGGTGCTGAGAAAATAGAAAAAGTTGATATAGAAAAAACTTCTTGTCAATGTGAATGTAAAAATTCTGATAAAAAAGTTTTAGTTAAAATTTTAGGTTCTGGCTGTAAAAATTGTAATACTTTGGAGGAAAATACTTTAGAAGCTCTAAAAGAACTAGGATTTGAATTTCAATTAGAACATGTGAGAGATTTTTCTGAGATTGCTAAATATGGAATAATGTCTACTCCAGGTCTATGGGTAGATGGAAAAATTGTTTCTTACGGAAAAGTTTTATCAAAAGAACAAATAAAAAATTTAATAGAAAAAAATTAGAAAATATTAAGACTGTTGTATTTTTATAATAATTAATTTTCGACAGTCTTTTTATAAAAATAATAAATCGATATTTATCAATATAAGGAGAGTATATGAGTTTTTTAATTAATATTTGGATTTTTATACAAAATCAAATTTTGAGTATGAAATGGTTAAATCAATTAGTAGAGATTATTTTAATAAAAATGGGATTAAATAAAAGTAGTCACTTATTTATTGGAATACATTTTTTCTTCTATGATGTAATAAAAATAGTGATTTTACTTTGTTCATTAATATTTCTTATCAGTTATATTCAAAGTTATTTCCCTCCAGAAAAAAGTAAAAAAATATTAGGAAGATTTCATGGATTAACAGCAAATATTATAGGAGCATTATTAGGAACTGTTACTCCTTTTTGTAGTTGTTCATCTATACCTTTGTTTATAGGTTTTACATCAGCAGGACTTCCAATAAGTGTTACATTTTCTTTTTTAATTTCATCACCTATGGTAGATTTAGGTTCTCTACTTTTATTGATGAGTATTTTTGGAAGTAAAGTTGCTCTTTTATATGTAATTTTAGGACTTGTAATAGCTGTAGTTGGTGGAACTCTTATAGAAAAAATGAAACTTGAAAATGAAATAGAAGATTTTATTTTGGCTGCTTCAAAAAATGGAAATATAGATATTGAAATCCCTGATTTAACTATGCAAGAAAGATTAATATATGCTAAAGAGCAAACAATAGAAACTTTTAAAAAAGTTTTTCCATATATTTTAATAGGAGTTGGAATTGGAGCCATAATTCATAACTGGATTCCAGAAAAATGGGTAGTTGGAATTTTAGGAAGCAAAAATCCTTTTGGAGTTATATTAGCAACCTTAATAGGAGTTCCTATATATGCTGATATTTTTGGAACTATTCCTATTGCTGAAGCATTATTTTCTAAAGGAGCTAATTTAGGAAGTATCCTATCTTTTATGATGGCAGTAACTACTTTATCCCTTCCATCTCTAATAATGTTAAGAAAGGCTATAAAGCCAAAATTATTAAAAATATTTGTAGGAATTTGTACTATTGGAATTATAATAGTTGGATATTTCTTTAACCTATTTCAATATTATATTATATAAAAATAAGAGGTTGTTATAAAATATAGCAACCTCTTATTTTTATAATTTTTATTATGTTTACATTAAACCAAATATAGATATCGTTGTTGTTACTAAAAATGGAACTGCAGTTGTTAAAAACATTCCTGAAAAAAATGCTACAACAGAAATATCTGATGAGTTACTTCTATTTATAATTGGAAGCAAAGTATCCATAGCTGTAGCTCCTGCCACAGAAACAGATTCTAAAGAACCGATATATTTTGCTATAAAAGGAACTGTAAAAATAGAGATTATTTCTCTTAAGACATTTGTTAAAAAAGCCACACTTCCTAACTCTGCACTTATTTTAGAAAGTTCTATAGCTGATAAAGAATACCAACCAAGTCCCATACTTACAGCTATTCCTTCCCCCATACCTATTTTAGTTAAAATAGCTCCTAAATATCCTCCAATACCAGAGCCTATAATTGTACTTAGTGGTAGTAACCATACTTTTTTTCCATATTTTTTCAAACTATTAAATATATCTCCATTATCCCCTATATCCATACCTACAAAAAATAATAAAAGACAAAGTCCAAAACTTACCAATGAATCTACATTATTTATTATCATATCATTTCTAAAAAATAATCCTAAAATAATCCCACAAATAATTGAAATTCCTATTCCTAACATTATTTTTCCCCCTCTTTAAAAACTTTTTTTAAAGTCTTAAAACATAGATATGTAAAAGCCACACTAAAAGTTGTGGTACAAATAGCAAAAATTAAAGATTGTATCCCTATTTTGCTGATATTTGCAATTATTTTATCATCTATTCCTATTTTATACCCCATTGTTCCCAAAAGTATAAAAAGAGAGATTGTTTGTAAAAGTCTTAATTTTTCTTTTACAGCTTGTGGTATAAGATTTTTTCTAACTAACATTGCTCCAAACACTAAAATAATAATGTAGATTAAAATTTGCATTTTTCCCTCCAAATATTTTTACATTTCTAAAAATTATACCATATATTAATATTTTTTCAATATTTTTAAAAAAATTTTATAAAATAAAAAAGAAGTAATCTTCAATTAGAAAATCGCTTCTTTTTTATGATAATTAATTGGGAAAATATTATGATATATTAATTATAATTAGCAACAATGTCATAAATATGTCAGATAAAAAATTACTTATAATTATCTTAGACATAAAAAAATCTTCTAGCTTACCTAGAAGATTAATCTTTTAAGTGGTGCCTAGAGCCGGAATCGAACCGGCACGGTATCAAGATACCACAGGATTTTAAGTCCTGTGCGTCTACCTGTTCCGCCATCCAGGCATTTGTCAGCCTCCTGACAACAATAAGTATACTATATTAGCTAATTTTTGTCAACAGTTTTTATTATTTTTTAATTTTTTTCTTTATTTCCAATAGTTTTATTTTTTTAATTCTTTTTATTTTATTGCTTTTTTAAACTAAAAAGATTATAATTATAGAAAGATTAATTTAGTAGGGGGGATTATATGTTTGCTAGACGTACTTATGAAAAAAGAAGATTGGCTTTAAGAAATAATTTTGAAGATGGGATTATCTTAATTTGTGGAAACTCTCTTTCTCCAGCAAATTGTCGTGATAACACATTCCCATTTGTTCAAGATTCTACTTTCCTTTATTATTTTGGATTAAATAAAGAAAATCTTATTGGAGTTATTGATATAGATAAAGAACAAGAATATATATTTGGTAATGAACTTACAATGGATGATATAATTTGGTCTGGTCCTCAAATTTCTTTAGGTGACCAATGTAAATTAGTTGGAGTTGAAAATCTTTTTCCCTATGAAGAGATAAAAAGATTTTTATATGAAGTAAAACATAGTGGTAGAAAAATCCATTATATTAACCAATATTTACCTAATAATATTATAAATATTGCTGATTGGCTTGAAATTAAACCTAGTGAAGTAAATGATTATATTTCTGAAGAATTAAGTTATGCAGTAGTAGAACAAAGAAATTATAAAACTCCTGAAGAAGTTCAAGAGATTATAAAGGCTGTTAATGTTACTAGAGATATGCACTTAAAAGCTATGGAAATTGCTAAGCCTGGTATGAAAGAATATGAAGTAGTTGCTGCTCTTGAAAATGTAGCTAAAAGTAAAAATTGTACTCTTTCTTTCTTAACTATTTGTACTGTCAATGGTCAAACTTTACATAATCATTATCATGGAAATACTTTAAAAGAGGGAGATTTACTTTTAATAGATGCTGGTGCTAAAACAGAAAGTGGATATTGTGGAGATATGACTACAACTTTCCCTGTATCTAGTAAATTTACTCCGCTACAAAAAGAATTTTATAATCTTTTAATTTCTATGTTTGATAAAGCTAGTGAATTAATTAGACCTGGAATAACTTATAAAGAAATTCATTTGGAAGTTTGTAAAGTTTTAGCAAAAGGTTTAGTTGCAAAAAATATATTAAAAGGAAATATTGATGAAATTGTAGAAAAAGGTGTACATGCTTTATTTATGCCTCACGGTTTAGGACATATGTTGGGACTTGATGTACATGATATGGAAAATATTGGAGAAGTAATTGTAGGATATAATGGAGAAGCTAAAAGTACTCAATTTGGACTTGCTTCTTTAAGACTTGGTAGAGAGTTAGAAGAAGATTTTGTATTTACTGTGGAACCTGGAATTTACTTTATTCCTGAATTAATAAAAAAATGGAAAAATGAAAATAAATTCCCTGAATATATAAATTATGAAGAACTTGAAAAATATATGAATTTCGGTGGAATGAGATATGAGGGAGATTTCTTAGTTACTAAAACAGGTAATATTAGACTTGGAGAAACTATGGTAAAAACTCCTGAAGAAGTTGAAGAAGTAAGAGCGAAAGCTTTTAAATAATTAAAAAAAGCTGAGTAACATTTTAAAAAAAATGTTTTACTCAGCTCTCTTTTTTGTATAATATAGTCACCACAACAA